>CAZQYD010000008.1:0-16456 GCA_964597465.1 uncultured Piscirickettsiaceae bacterium
ATTCCAGACGATGGTTGTAAAGAACTAATGATGGATAAAAGAGATACTAGCTGTTTTGTTATTAAATTTGGAACGCCAAGTGAGCAAATTGTAAAAGAGCTTTGGGATACGAAACAAAAGTTAGTATTTGCAAGTTCTGCAAACCCATCTGGAAAAGGTAATCGCGGGCTAATTACGGGGATTGGCGAAAGAATTGAAAATGCGGTAGATTTAAAAATTGAAGCAAATGATTATGTCGCCTCTATTCAGCCAGATAGCAGTTCAGAAACACGTCACGAGCAAGGTGTAATGGTTGCAATGGTTGATGCAAAAGGTACGCTTGTTGGAATGCAAGAAGGCAAAAGAGAGATTACGCCATGTCCAACCATTATTCGTAAAGGTTTAGATAACGAGAAAATTATGGCTTTGTTAGCAGAGCATTTCAATACTTGGGACTTTAGACAAGGAACCTATTATTAGAGACCTTTAAGATATAAAAAACCCGCTGTTTAGCGGGTTTTTTATTAAGTGTTAAGTGTTTCCTTAATCAATGTTTAGTATCTTATGGGTTTGTAAGCTTAAATTCCATTGCGGGTTTTTAAGGCAGTAATCCACTGTTTTTTTTAAATTTTTAGCAGAAAGTATTGGATCATGGTCAAACATGGCTTGTAAATAGAAAAAATCAAATTTTAAGTGTTTTACCGACTCTGGCGTAATTGTGTTTTGTGGATATACTAATTTCATTTCATGCCCATAATCTAAAATTAATGGTGCATTTGGTTTTGGGCTAACGCATATCCAGTCTATATTGTTGGGTGGTTTTTTTGTACCATTGGTTTCTATCGCGATTTCAATATTATGAGAGTGGAAAGTATCAATAATATTTTGATCAACTTGTAATAAAGGTTCACCACCTGTTAATACAAAAAAAGGCTTGATGATTTTTGAAGGCCATAGGTTTAACAGGTGTTGAGCAAGTTGTTCGGCCGTTTCAAATTTGCCACCATTTTGTCCATTAATACCTAAAAAATCGGTATCACAAAAATTGCATGCCGCATCATTTCTATCTACCTCTCTGCCAGTCCATAAATTACAGTTTGAAAAGCGGCAGAATATAGCAGGTCTGCCTGTATGAAATCCCTCGCCTTGTAGTGAATAAAATGCTTCTTTAATACGGTAACTCATGCTAAATTCTTTGTTATAATAATCAGTTATTGAAATTGGATTTAAGGCGGGATTATAGCAATGTCTGGGGGTTTGGGTAAGACTTTGTACGATAAGTTATGGGATGCTCATGTCGTACGTGAAGATGACGATGGAACGGCTCTAATTTATATAGACCGCCAATTATTACATGAAGTAACCTCCCCGCAAGCATTTGAAGGGTTGAAGATGGCGAATCGTCAGCCTTGGCGAATTGATGCGAATCTTGCTACGCTTGATCATAATGTGCCAACAACAGACTATAAAACGGTTGAAGATATTCTTGACCCCATTTCTAGAATTCAAGTACAAACACTAGGAATGAATGCAGAAGAGTTTGGTATTACCGTATTTGGTATTGGTGATATTCGTCAAGGAATTGTGCATGTTGTCGGGCCAGAAGAAGGGGCAACTTTACCTGGAATGACCTTGGTATGTGGCGACTCTCATACCGCCACACACGGAGCATTGGCGGCTTTAGCTCATGGCGTAGGAACGTCAGAGGTTGAGCATGTTTTAGCCACGCAATGTTTGATTCAACGAAAAATGAAAAATATGCGGGTGAATGTAGAAGGATATTTGCAAAAAGGCGTTACGCCAAAAGATGTGGTGCTTGCCCTCATCGGCAAAATAGGCACGGCAGGTGGTAATGGTCATGCAATGCAATTTACAGGTCAGGTATTGAGAGATATGTCTATTGAAGGTCGTATGACAATTTGTAATATGGCAATTGAAGCAGGGGCAAGGGTTGGCTTAACGGGGGTTGATGATAAAACCATTGAATATGTAAAAGGCAAACCTTTTGCCCCTAAAGGTGACTATTGGAATCAGGCGGTTGAATCATGGCGAAAGCTAAGAACCGACGAAAATGCTGTGTTTGATAAAGTCATTGAAATGGATGGTAGCTTAATTGAACCGCAGGTTTCTTGGGGGACAACACCTGAAATGGTAACAGGTATTAGTGGCTATGTGCCTGACCCAAAAAATGAAAAAAATATCGTTAAATCTGCAGGAATTCAGCGTGCCTTAGATTATATGGGCTTACA
Organism: uncultured Piscirickettsiaceae bacterium; assembly: GCA_964597465.1. Lineage (GTDB taxonomy): Bacteria > Pseudomonadota > Gammaproteobacteria > Thiomicrospirales > Thiomicrospiraceae > Hydrogenovibrio. Next base: position 2,229 of record CAZQYD010000008.1, read on the forward strand.
AGCAAATATGGCAATTAAGGATATTCCTGCGGAGTACATATTTATTGGCTCTTGTACCAATGCCCGAATAGAGGATTTTAGAGCCGCGGCAAAAATTCTCAAGGGGCATAAAATTTCTCCTCTAGTTGAGCAGGCTCTTGCCGTGCCAGGTTCAGGTCTGGTTAAAAAACAAGCAGAGAAAGAAGGCTTAGATAAAATTTTTATAGCAGCAGGTTTTGAATGGCGTAATCCTGGCTGTTCAATGTGCTTGGCAATGAATGATGATAAATTGCCTGATGGTAAGCATTGTGCTTCAACGTCTAATAGAAACTTTGAAGGTCGGCAGGGTGCAGGCGGTAGAACGCATTTAGTTAGCCCTGAAATGGCAGCGGCGGCTTCAATTGCGGGGCATTTTGTCGATGTTCGTGAGATGTTAAATGGATAAATTTACAACTTATACTTCGATTGTTATTCCGATAGACCGTGCAAATGTCGATACCGATATGATTTTACCAAAGCAATTTTTGAAATCAATTAAACGCACAGGTTTTGGACCTAATTTATTTGATGAATTACGCTATGAAGATGTCGGTATTCCAGATGCGGATAGTTCAAATCGTCCCATACGAAAAGATTTTGTATTAAACTTACCGCGTTATAAAAATGGTAAAATTTTAATTTCTCGAGAGAACTTTGGTAGTGGTTCAAGTAGAGAGCATGCTCCTTGGGCAATAAAAGGTTATGGCATAGATGTGGTCATTGCCCCAAGTTTTGCAGATATTTTCTTTAATAATAGTTTTAAAAATGGTATTTTACTTATTTCATTAGACGCTGAAATTGTCGATACTATTTTTAAAGAAATTGATGCTGAAGTTGGTTATCAATTAACCGTTGATTTAAAAAATCAAAAAATAATTAAAAAGACAGGTGAAGAAATTTATTTTGAGGTTGATACTTTTAGAAAACTTTGCTTATTAAGTGGTCTAGATGATATTGGCTTAACGCTTCAACACAAACAAGAAATAGAAAAATTTGAAATAGGGTATAAAAAAAAGAACCCTTGGTTATTTAAAAACGAGAAAGAAGATGACAAGTAAAGTATTAGTCCTGCCAGGTGATGGTATAGGGCCTGAAATTACTGCAGAAGCGGTTAAAGTTCTAAATGCATTAATGGTTTCAGATGGTTTAGATATCGAGATGAGTGAAGATTTAGTTGGCGGCGCAGCTTATGATAAACACGGCATACCTTTAGCTGATGAAACCATGCAAAAGGCACAAGATGCGGATGCTGTTTTATTGGGTGCAGTAGGGGGTTATCAGTGGGAGTCGCTTGAGATTGCTGTTCGTCCAGAGAAAGGCTTATTAAGATTACGCTCTGAAATGCAGTTATTTGCAAATTTACGTCCTGCCTATTTGTTTGAACAGCTTGCTGATGCTTCTACCTTAAAGCCTGAAGTGGTTGCTGGGTTAGATATTTTGATTGTACGTGAGCTAACTGGCGGTATTTATTTTGGGCAACCTCGTGGTATTCGTACTTTAGAAAACGGAGAACGTCAAGGTTATAACACTTATGTTTATTCAGAATCAGAAATTAAGCGTATTGCCCATGTGGCATTTGATGCCGCAATGAAAAGAGATAAAAAACTTACCTCCGTTGATAAAGCTAACGTATTGGAAGTAACCGAACTTTGGCGTGAAGTAATGGATGAAGTTAGTCAAGAATATCCAGACGTTGAACTAAAACATATGTATGTTGATAATGCGGCGATGCAGTTAGTGCTTAATCCGAAACAGTTTGATGTGATTGTGACGGGGAATATGTTTGGTGATATTTTATCCGATCAAGCTTCAATGTTAACAGGTTCAATAGGGATGCTGGCATCTGCTTCTTTAGACGAAAATAATAAAGGTATGTACGAACCAAGTCACGGTTCTGCCCCTGACATTGCAGGAAAGAATATAGCGAATCCTTTGGCGACTATTTTATCTGCGGCGATGATGTTGCGTTATAGTTTAAACCGTGAAGATTTAGCCGTTAAAATTGAAAGTGCAGTTAGTAAAGTATTGGACCAAGGTCTAAGGACAGGTGATATTTGGTCAGATGGTATGGCTAAAGTATCTACCTCTGAAATAGGAGATGCAGTTGTTGCAGCTTTGTAAGGTAAATATTGTTGCTTTGGAATTAAAATAATGAAGAATAAAACAACCATTACAATTAGTGATGTTTATGGGTCGAAAAGTTATTCATTTAATCAGTTGATTCGTAAGTTTTTCTTTTTGTTTTTTTCGATTATTTTGACTTTAATTTTAAGCGGCGGATTTACTATTTGGTGGTTAAATCAAGAAATTGGAACTGTAGATAAGAATATGGCAGCGGCAAGGTCAGATTACCAAAGTATCTTAGAAAAAAAACAGACAGCATACGTTACTATAAAAAAAGAAAATGAAAGTTTTCAAACAGATATTGAAGACAAGCGTAAGCAGATCCTATTTCTAGACCAAACTTTACAAGGGTTAGAAAAATTGATTGGAGGCAACCCTGATCAAGAAGAACTGGCCGTTAAAGACAGGGTCAAGCTTGTTCAGATGTCAACGCTAGAAAGGCAGGTGATGTTGCAAACTATTCCTAGTGGACTACCAGTAAAACTATTTCAAGGGGTGAGCAGTGCTTATGGCTGGAGAAAACATCCTGTAACGGGAGAGAGAAAATTTCACCGTGGGATTGACTATAAAGGCTCAAAGGGTGACCCTGTTATTGTGACAGCGGATGGTGTTGTTGAGTTTGCAGGTTATCATAAAAAAAGTGGCTTTGGAAATCTAATTATTATTGCCCATGATAATGGCTTTAAAACCATCTATGCCCACCTAAATAAAGTCCATGTGAAAACTGGGCAGGTACTCAGCAAGGGAGAGCATATTGGAGATATCGGTTCAACAGGGCTTTCATCTGGAGATCACTTGCATTATGAGGTTAAGTTTTTGGCAAGAAAATTAAACCCTGGCCCGTTTATTGAATGGAATATTAAAAACTATCAGCAAATTTTTAAGAAAATTAAGGGGGTCCCATGGGGGTCTTTAAGTCAAAAAGTTCAAAATCACGTGCAAATGGTAGAAAAACAATTATTGCTCAGGGATGTCAAATAACGGGAGAATTGATTAATCCCGAAGGATCTTTGCATGTTGATGGACAAATTGATGGCATTATTGAAACTGATAATGAAATTTCTATTGGCTGTCAAGGCAAGGTGAAAGGCTTAGTTAAAGCACAAAAAATTGTTGTTAGCGGCACGCTTGAAGGTAAAATTGTTTGCGAAAAAGTTGAAGTATTAGCAACTGGAAAGTTGTTAGGTGATATTGTTTGCGGCGAAATTTTAATTGAGGCGGGCGGTAAATTCATTGGGAAAAGTAGCGAACTAACAGAGGGTGGAATGATTGTAAGTTTTTCTGAAATAGAAAAAAAAGAACTTGCTAACCAAACTTCAAACCTAGAATCAAAACGATAGAACATAGTATCAAACACAAATACACAGACAACGAAAAGAGAAATAAAGAAAATGACTAAGAAGTATGATATCGCCGTAGTGGGTGCAAGTGGTGCAGTAGGCGAAACAATTTTAAAAGTATTGGAAGAACGAAAGTTTCCAGTAGGTAAGGTTTATTTACTGGCAAGCAAACGCTCAGCAGGTAAGCGACTGGAGTTTAATGGTGGTTGGTTGAAAATTGAAGACCTTGCTGATTTTGATTTTTCTAAAGTACAAATTGGTTTATTTTCACCTGGAGCAAGTGTTTCACGAGAATATGCTCCAAAAGCCGCCGCGGCGGGTTGTATCGTGGTCGATAATACTTCGGAATTCCGTTACGATGATGATATCCCTTTGGTTGTTCCAGAAGTGAACCCAGATGCAGTTGCGGGTTATAAAAATCGTGGAATTATTGCTAACCCAAATTGCTCAACGATTCAAATGTTAGTGGCGTTAAAGCCAATTCATGATGCGGTAGGCATTGAAAGAATTAATGTTGCGACCTATCAAGCGGTGTCAGGTTCAGGAAAAGAAGCGATTGAAGAACTTGCAAAACAAACTGCTAATTTACTGAATATGAAAAAAGTTGAAACCAATGTATATCCTAAACAAATTGCCTTCAATGTGATTCCTCAAATTGATGTTTTCCAAGATAATGGTTATACCAAAGAAGAAATGAAAATGGTTTGGGAAACGCAAAAAATCATGGGTGATGATTCGATTCGTGTGAATCCTACTGCGGTACGTGTTCCAGTATTTTTTGGGCACAGTGAAGCGGTACATATTGAAACTAAAAATAAAATTACTGCCGAAGAAGCAAAAGAACTGTTTAGAAAGTTTGATGGCATTGAGTTAATCGATGATCACAAAGATGGCGGCTATCCTACGGCGGTAACCGATGCGGCGAACACCAATCCCGTTTATGTCGGGCGTGTTCGTGAGGACGTATCTTATGATAAAGGGCTAAACATCTGGGTAGTTGCGGATAACGTTAGAAAAGGTGCCGCAACAAATACGGTGCAAATTGCCGAGTTGTTAATCAAAGACTATATTTAACAGTGTTAAAAATTGCATTAGGTGTAGAGTATCAAGGCACTGCCTATTGCGGTTGGCAATCACAAAAACATTGTGATTCTGTCCAGCAAAATGTACAGAAAGCTCTGAGTAAAGTTGCGAATGAACTAATTGCCGTGCGTTGTGCTGGTAGAACGGATACAGGGGTGCATGCAATTGGGCAGGTGATTCATTTTGAAACCAATGCCATTCGCCCAGAACAAGCCTGGGTTGAGGGTGTGAATACTAACTTACCGTTTGATATTCGTGTAGCTTGGGCAATGGAAGTACCAGAAGATTTTAATGCGAGATTTTCTGCTGTTGCAAGGCAATATCGTTACGTTATTTTTAATCGTAATGTGCATTCAGCGGTGCTAGCAAAGCGTGTGACTTGGGTTCGTAAATCTTTGGATGCTGAAAGAATGCATCAAGCTGCCCAAACGTTATTAGGCGAACACGACTTTACTTCATTTAGAGCCTTAGCTTGTCAGGCAAAGCATGCGACTAGAAACATTCAGAGCATTTCAGTTACTCGCAGTGGTGATTTTGTATTTGTTGATATTCAAGCCAACGCATTTTTGCATCATATGGTTAGAAACATCGTTGGCAGCTTGCTAAGAATTGGTCAAGGACAAAAAGAAACGGACTGGTTAACCGAATTATTAGCCTTAAAAGATAGAAGTAAAGCGGCAATGACCGCACCTGCCGATGGATTATATTTTGTAAATGCACTTTATCCAGATAAATATAATCTACCAAAAAATGAATTAACAGAGTTGTTATGGAATACTTAAAAGTTAGAACTAAAATTTGCGGAATAACCAATGTTGTGGACGCTAAAAAAGCATCTCAAGCAGGGGCGGATTCAATCGGTCTTGTTTTTTTTGATAAAAGTAGCCGCAATGTTTCTGTTCAGACAGCGGTAAAAATTATTAAATCGCTACCCGCTTTTATAACCTCGACAGCTTTGTTTGTTAATCCCTCTAAAGAATTTGTTGAGCAGGTAATTGAACAAACTCAGGTTGATTTACTACAATTTCATGGTGAAGAAAATGAATCTTTTTGTAGTCAGTTTTCAAGACCCTATATTAAAGCAATAAAAATAACGGCAGATACTTCGTTGGTTGAGGTTACAGAAAAATACTCTTCTGCAAAATCAATTTTATTTGATACCTTCGTAGAAGGGGTTGCTGGAGGAACGGGCAAAGCATTTAATTGGCAGTTGCTAAATGAGCAGGCAAGAAAATCAATTTCGAATACATCGATTATTCTTGCTGGTGGGCTGAATGAAAGCAATGTTGTAGAAGCTATTAATACAACCCAACCTTGGGCAGTAGATGTAAGTGGTGGCGTTGAAGTCGAAGCGGGTATTAAATCCTCTTCAAAAATAAATAATTTTATAAAAGCGGTAAGTGGTAAATAGAATGAAAATAGATTATTCGAAATTTCCTGACAAAAATGGACATTTTGGGGTTTACGGCGGTAAATTCGCGCCTGAAACATTAATGGCGGCACTTGATGAACTAAGCGAGCAATATCAATCCGTCAAAAATACCCCTGAATTCATTACGGAGTTAAACGAAGATTTAAAAAATTATGTCGGTCGTCCTTCACCATTGTACTACGCAAAACGCTGGTCAGATTCTTTGGGTGGTGCGAAGATTTACTTAAAGCGTGAAGACTTGAATCATACTGGTGCACATAAAGTAAACAATACCATTGGACAAGCGTTGTTGGCGAAACGTCTTGGTAAAACTAGAATTATTGCTGAAACAGGAGCAGGGCAACATGGTGTTGCCAGTGCAACGGTTGCGGCAAGACTCGGTTTAGAGTGTGTGGTATATATGGGGGCGGCAGATGTTATTCGTCAAGCTCCTAATGTTGCACGTATGAAAATGCTCGGTGCAGAAGTGATTGCCGTTGAGTCAGGCACTAAAACCCTTAAAGATGCTTTAAATGAAGCAATGCGTGATTGGGTCACGAATGTTGATGATACCTTTTATATTATTGGAACAGTTGCAGGGCCACATCCTTACCCTGCAATGGTTCGTGATTTTCAAACTATTATCGGGCGAGAAGCGAAAAAACAAATGCAGGAACATGAAGGTGATCTGCCTGATGCATTGATTGCCTGTGTCGGTGGTGGTTCAAATGCGATAGGATTGTTTCATGAATTTTTGGCAGATGACTCTGTTAAAATGTTTGGCGTCGAACCAGCTGGTTTAGGGCTAGAAACAGGACAGCATGCTGCACCTTTATGTAAGGGTAAACCTGGTGTTTTACATGGTAATCGTGTTTATTTAATGCAAGATGAAAATGGACAAATTCAAGGGACGCACTCTATTTCTGCGGGTTTGGACTATCCTGGTGTAGGGCCTGAACATTGCTGGTTAAAAGATATCGGGCGTGTAAATTATGTTGGAATCACCGATGATGAGGCAATGCAAGGGTTTAGAGATTTAACTCGCTTTGAAGGAATTATTCCCGCATTAGAATCTAGCCACGCGATTGCCTACGCAACTAAATTAGCACCAACAATGAATAAAAAACAAACTATTATTGTGAATTTATCTGGTCGTGGAGACAAAGATATGGACACGGTTGCAAAAATAGAAGGATTTGAGTTTTGAGTAGATTAAAAACCACTTTATCCGTATTAAAAGCCAGTGGTAAAACGGCTTTAATCCCTTATATCACCGCGGGTGACCCTCATCCAAATATGACGGTTGAACTAATGCATACGCTGGTCGATGCTGGTGCGGATGTGCTTGAATTAGGCGTACCTTTTTCTGATCCAATGGCAGATGGACCGGTGATTCAAAAGGCTATTGAGCGTGCACTAAAACATAATGTTAGTATGACTGACGTGTTAAAGATGGTAGTTGAGTTTAGAAAAAAAGATATCAATACCCCAGTTGTTTTAATGGGTTATTTGAATCCAATCGAAGCAAAAGGCTATGCTACCTTTGCACAGCAAGCAAAATCGGCAGGCGTTGACGGTGTACTTACGGTTGATATGCCTCCCGAAGAAACGGGCGGTGACGATGGTTATTTAATCGCGTTAGAAAAAAATGGTTTAGATAGGATTTTCCTTGTTGCACCAACAACACCTGATTATCGATTGGCAGAAGTGAATCGACAAGGCAGTGGATTTATTTATTATGTTTCCCTAAAAGGCGTAACAGGTTCAAAAGCAGTTGATTTAGATGAGGTTACGGAAAAAGTAAGCCATCTGCAAGAAAAGCTTGGTTTACCCATCGGAATTGGTTTTGGTATTCGAGATGGAAAAACGGCAGAGCAAATGGCAAAAGTAGGTGATGCAATTATTGTTGGATCCGCTTTAGTTCAACTAATTGAAGATAATCAAAAATCTGGAAAAGATGCCATTAAAAAAGCAATTTCTAGTAAAATGAAAGAATTCAAAAATGCAATACAGAGTTAGGGGCTAAATCATGAGCTGGTTCGAAAAAATACTACCAAGCATAAAACAAGCAACAAACAAAAGATCCGCTGTTCCAGAAGGCTTGTGGGCGAAGTGTGCCAAGTGTGAAAGCACTTTATATCGTGCAGAAGTAGCACGTAATAAAGAAGTCTGTCCAAAATGTGATCATCATATGAGATTAGGTGGTCGAGATAGGCTGAAAGCATTTTTGGATGAAGATTCAGGTGTTGAAATTTTTGCCAACATTGCACCTGTTGATCGTTTGAAATTTAAAGATTTAAAAGCATATAAAGCACGCTTAGCACAAGCACAAAAAGCAACAGGTGAAAAAGATAACTTTATTACGATGCTTGGGACAATTGATGGTTTAAATATCGTAGCGGGTGCATTTGACTTTAGATTCATGGGTGGTTCAATGGGCTCTGTAATGGGCGAAAAGTTTGTGCGTGCAGTGAATGAAGCGATTAAAAATGAAATTCCTTTTATTGTTTTTTCAGCTTCTGGTGGAGCAAGAATGCAAGAAGCCTTGTTTTCGTTGATGCAGATGGCAAAAACCAGTGCCGCATTAGGACGCTTGCGGGCAAAAGGGTTACCTTTTATTTCGGTTTTAACCGATCCAACAATGGGCGGTGTTTCTGCTAGTTTTGCAATGCTAGGAGATGTTATTATTGGTGAGCCAAAAGCATTAATTGGATTTGCTGGCCCACGGGTAATTGAACAAACGGTTCGTGAGAAATTGCCGGAAGGATTCCAGCGTTCTGAATTTTTATTAGAACATGGTGCAATTGATTTAATTATTCATCGTCATGATTTAAATAAAGAAATTTCTTCAATTTGTAGTATGTTGCTAAATAAGACATTAGAAGAAGTTAAAGAGGAGGAACTGAAAGTTGAAGAGCTTGAAGATTCTAAATCTACCGTTCCAGAATCCTCTTTATCATTATAGATAATCATAAAATTAGTGAAACTTACCGCAGATTACTCTTTACAGACTTGGATAGATTGGTTGTTATCCAATCATTCTGAAGAAATCGATTTAGGCTTAGATCGTGTTCGTCAGGTTGCAAAAAAAATGGGATTGCTAAAACTCTCCCCCTACGTGATTTCGGTCGCGGGGACAAATGGCAAAGGGTCTAGCGTTGCCATGTTATCAGCAATCTATCAAGCAGCAGGCTATCAAGTTGGTTGTTACACTTCTCCGCATATTCTTACCTTTAATGAACGCTTTCAAATTAATGGGCAGATGGTTTCTGATGTTGATATTACCCGTGCTTTCTTTGAAATAGAGACAGCTAGAAAACAAACGAATGGTATTAAATTAACCTATTTTGAGTTTTCAACACTTGCTGCGTTGGTCATTTTTGCTCGTCAAACATTAGATATCGTAATTTTAGAAGTGGGCTTAGGAGGTCGGCTTGATGCGGTGAATATCATTGATGCAGATGCGAGTTTAATCACTGCTATTGATATTGATCATGTTGAGTGGCTAGGTGATAATCGAGAAAAAATTGGTTTTGAAAAAGCGGGTATTATGCGTAAAAACCAATTATCTATCTGTTCAGACCCTAATACACCGAGCTCAATAAAAGAGTTCGCGAAGTATCAAGAGGTTGATTTTTACCAACTAAACAAAGATTACAGCTTAAAAATTAAAGATGCTAGCTGGAACTTTATAGCGGCTAATACACGTTTTCATTCTTATGAGATGTTACCTTTTCCTAGTTTACAAGGTAAATTTCAAGTACAAAATGCGGCAGGAGTCATTGCTTTAATTCAAGCAGGAAAGCATATAGTTACTCAGCGACATATAGTGGACGGGTTGCAGAATATTTCTCACGCTGGTCGTTTGCAATCTTTTGAAGTGAATCAAAATAATTGGCTTGCTGATGTAGCGCATAATGTCCAGTCAATGGCGGTATTAGCAGAGTATTTAGAGCAACAAAATTTTAAAGGCATTGCTATTTTTTCAGTTTTGGATGATAAAGATTATCTTAATATGATTGCCAAAATTTCTGCTTTTGTGACGGTATGGTATATTGCCGATTTGTCTGTCCCTAGAGCGAGTTCCTTAAAAAGTATTAAGAATATGTTGCTTGATTCAGGTGTTGAATCTTCTTCAATAAAATCTTTTATGAGTATTGCCGAGGCAACCGAATATGCTTTACAACAAAACAATGAAAATGTTCTGGTTAGTGGCTCTTTTTTTACCGTCGCAGAGTGTTATAATTCTCTTCAACAGCATGGAATCCAAATAGTTGGCTAGGTAATGAGCGTACAGAATAACGAAAACAATAATATACTACAATCAGAGCATGAATTTAACCAAAAAAGTCAGTTAAAACATAGGTTAACTGGAGCAGGTGTTTGGTTGTTATTATTGGTAATTATCGTACCAACTTGGTATGCAAATCCAGTTGAGTTTGATCCTGAAGGTATTCAAGAAAATATAGTAGCAGGGAAAATCGTTACCAAAGCTTATAAACTGTCGGGTGAAAAAAATCTTGTACTATCCGCAGAAGACAATATGGCAGCGGTTAAAAATAAAAAATTATTAGAAATAAAGTCCGAAAAACAATCTAATTGGCTAGTTAAAATAGCCGCGTATAAAAGCAAACAAAAAGCGGAAGAAATCAATGACCGTTTAAGATACAGCTATAAAAGTTATATTAAATATTTTCCTAAGTCCCAATACTATTCGTTAAGAGTCGGACCTTATGAAGATAAAGAAGAAGCGCTAAAAGATCAGCAAAAATTAAATAAATTATTACATATAAAAACTAACCTAGTAAAGATGTAATCTAAAATCACTTGCAGGGATTTGGATATAATGTTTTTAGTCGGTTTAATAAATAGAGAGAGAAAGCCATGTGCGGAATAGTAGGAATCCTTTCCAACTTACCTGTCAATCAAAGCATCTATGATGCTTTAACTGTATTACAACATCGTGGACAAGATGCCGCAGGCATTGTGACTTGCCAAGATGGACGACTTTTTCAACGAAAAGATAATGGCATGGTAAAAGATGTCTTTCGTACTCGGCACATGCGTGATTTGTTCGGTAATATAGGAATTGGTCACGTTCGTTATCCGACAGCAGGTTCTTCTTCTAGTGCAGAGGCTCAACCTTTTTATGTGAATTCTCCTTATGGCATTTCAATGGCACACAATGGTAATTTAACGAATGCAGAGGAGTTAAGAAAACAAATATATAAACAAGATTTACGTCATCTAAATACCAATTCAGATTCAGAGGTTTTATTGAATGTATTCGCTCATGAGCTAATGGCATGTAAAAAATTAGAAATTGCGGCGGAAGACATCTTTACCGCAATTAAATCCGTCCATAAAAGAGCAGAAGGCGGGTATGCCGCAATCGGTTTGATTCCTTCTTTTGGAATGTTTGCATTTCGTGATCCGTTTGCTTTACGTCCAATTTGTGTTGGAGAAAAAAACAATGGAGACGGTACAACATCATATATGATTGCCTCGGAAAGTATTGCTCTTTTAGCGGCAGAGTTTACACTGATTCGTGATTTGAAACCAGGTGAAGCCGTGTGTATTTCGGAAGCGGGTGAGATTAAATTCGAACAGTGTGCAGAGAATCCAAAATATAGCCCGTGTATTTTTGAGTTCGTTTATTTTGCTCGACCAGACTCGATGATTGATGATATTTCTGTTTACCGCTCACGTTTAAGAATGGGCGAAAAACTGGCTGATAAAATTGTCAAAAATTGGCAAGACCACGATATTGATGTGGTAATGCCGATTCCTGATACCAGTCGTACCTCGGCGTTACAAGTCGCAGATAGACTGAATATTAAATATCGTGAAGGCTTTATCAAAAATCGCTATATCGGGCGTACCTTTATTATGCCAGGGCAACAATTGCGAAAGAAATCTGTTCGTCAAAAACTAAATGCCGTTCCACTAGAATTTGAAGGAAAAAATGTACTATTGATTGATGATTCAATCGTACGTGGTACAACCTCGGGCGAAATTGTACAAATGGCAAGAGATGCAGGTGCTAAAAAAGTGTATTTTGCATCAGCCGCTCCAGCTGTTAGATACCCTTATGTTTACGGAATTGACATGCCAAACGCAGAAGAGCTAGTTGCAAATGGGCGCACAACGGAGGAAATTGCAAAACATATTGGTGCAGATAAATTATTCTATCAAGAACTTGATGATTTAATTGATGCGGTCTGGCAAGGCAATAAAGATATTACTGAGTTTGACACCTCTTGTTTTAGTGGTTGTTATGCTACAGGCACGATAACCGAAGAATATCTAGCGTCACTTGGTAAAAATCGTAACGATGATAAACAAGAAAAAAATCGTAGTACAGAACATTCTTCAGTAGGAATTTATAACGGTGAGTCAGAAAATGTCTGAAGATTTACAAAACGAACAATATGATGATGAAACGCTTGCTATTCGGGCGGGATATACTCAAACTGCAGAATTAGAAAATAGCGAAGCAATTTTTCCAACGTCAAGCTTTCGTTTTGGTTCTGCCAAACAAGCCGCAGACCGATTTAGTGGCGAAGAAAAAGGCAATGTTTACTCTCGTTTTACCAATCCAACGGTACGTGCATTTGAACAAAGACTCGCACTTATGGAAGGCGGAGAAGCTTGTGTAGGCACCGCCTCTGGTATGTCCGCCATTCTATCAACGTTTATGGCATTGTGTCAGCCAGGCGACCATGTGATTTCGTCGCAAAGTATCTTTGGCACAACCAAGGTTTTGTTTAATAAATACCTCGCCAAGTTTGGTATTGAAGTCAGCTTTGTTTCGCAAACTGATGTAATGCAATGGCAGGAAGCAATTCAAAAAAACACCAAAATCTTGTTTCTTGAAACACCGTCTAATCCATTAACCGAAGTTGCAGATATTAAAGCACTTGCAAGCATTTCTAAACAAAACGACTTGTTATTAGTCGTAGATAACTGCTTTTGTACGCCTGTATTACAAAAACCATTAGCAATGGGCGCAGATATTATTATTCACTCCGCCACCAAATTTCTTGATGGGCAAGGTCGAGCAATTGGAGGGGCTGTAATTGGCTCAAATGAGTTAGTAGGTGAAGAGGTGCGAGGGTTCATGCGTACAGCAGGGCCAACAATGAGCACGTTTAATGCGTGGATTTTTCTAAAAGGACTAGAAACGCTTTCAGTCAGAATGGAAGCCCATTGCCTACGAGCAATGGAACTAGCAAAATGGTTAGAACAGCATCCAGCGGTTGACAAAGTATTTTATCCAGGCCTAAAAAGCCACCCACAATATGAATTAGCAAAAACACAGCAATCAGGTGCTGGAGGCTTGTTATCTTTTCGTGTGAAAGGCGGGCAGACGGAAGCGTGGCAAGTCATTGATGGTACAAGAATGCTTTCGATTACCGCTAATCTAGGTGATGCTAAAACCAGTATTACACACCCCGCTACAACTACACACAGTCGTGTAGAGCCAGCAGATAGAATAAAAGCAGGCGTAACAGATAACCTTGTAAGAATTTCAGTTGGTTTAGAATCTATCAATGATATTAAAAAAGACTTAGAAGCCGGATTAAACGCACTTATTTAAACCGTCTCATTAAAAAGAAGGACAAAATAGCTACTTTTAGCTAAAAAGTGCCCAGGGGGGGGCGTTTTCACCCCGCAAAGCGGTATAAACATTCAGGATTTAGGTGAAACCTAGTGAAAAGGAATAATATGAAAAGTCAAGAATATGCAGGTTTTTGGATTAGAGTAGGGGCTTCTTTAATTGATAGCATCTTATTAATCATAATAACCGTTATCCCACTAAGCTTAATTTACGGTATGGAATATTGGGATGGCACACAAATGTTTTACGGTCTTTGGGATGCGTTGATAAATTATGTTATTCCTATCGTTTTGGTGATCTGGTTTTGGATTCGTTTCTATGCCACACCGGGAAAAATGTTCTTAAACTTAAAAGTGCTTGATGCAAAAACAGGCAAAGGTTTAACGGTTATGCAGGCGATTGGTCGATATTTTGCCTATATCATTTCAGCAATTCCTCTTTTACTAGGTTTTCTTTGGATTGGCTTTGATAAGAAAAAACAAGGCTGGCATGATAAGTTAGCGGGTACAGTAGTAATTAGATACAATAAAAAACAAGTGGCTTCTGTTGAATTTGAAAAAACAGGGTAGTTTCCTTAAACGAAACTTGACGCACATTTTTTCTCAGTAAAATTCTAATCGCGGTTATTAAG
>CAZQYD010000009.1:0-1247 GCA_964597465.1 uncultured Piscirickettsiaceae bacterium
TATCGGCACTTTTTACCAGTATAAAATAATCTTAGTTGTTAAGCGTTTCCTTAAAATAATAGGGCTGATTATATTTTCGGTGTGTTTTCCAGTTCTGACCATTTTTTTGATCACACTTATTGTAATTTTCACTACAACGTAGTTCATTTACCGCCATCTTTTTTCCAATGGGATACGATTTAGTTACTAATTTAGTATCATAATAATCGGGAGTTTGAAACTGTGTTGTACTACAACTTGATAGCACTAAACCAATCACACAACTACCAACAACCACAACCACTTTCATTATCGGTAATACTCTGAACTGGAATCAAACATCCCTCCAGGGGCTGTGTATTGATACATTCCGCCTTTTTGAGTTGACTCACTATCGTCATTTTCGTGTAAATGTTCTTCTTTTAATTTAGAAGCAGGCTTTATGCTTGTTGCTACCCTGCTTTTCAGCATTTCCTTCTCAACCGATTTAATACTTCTAAGCAATTTTTTATACTGAGATTGTAAAGACTTTACGCGTTTATTGACTTCATAAATTCGACGTTGCGTGTTTGACATTTGTGAGCTTACCTTATCCATTTTTTTCATCATTTCAGGGTTCAAGTTCACTAATGCGACCGAAGCTGACGTTTCTGTTTTAAGCGGTTTTTTATTAGTCTCAGATTTAACTATTTTACTGTTATCTTCTACTTTTTTGTTGCTATCCTCTGCAAGATTAAGTAATGGCTTGACATTATCTCCATTGGTCATTGCAAGAATATCGGTATCAAGCTGTTTAATCAAAAAACTTAGACCATCTAGTTTTTTCTCCAATTCTTTAATCGTTTTATTAGATTCACTTGATTTAAGGATACCTTCAGTCACACCAGATTCAATGTTTTCAATTTTTTCAAAACTTTCCTCATCTAGCCCACCAGAAGACAACGCGCCCCAAAGACCAATGCCAAGACCAATTACCGCTAAACCAATAATGACCGAGCTGAAGATAATAATTAATTTTTTAATTTCTTTCATTTCTGCCTCTGCGGGTTCTTTTTTAGACTTTTTTCTTCTAGAATCTGCTCTTTTTTCTAGAACATCATCTGCTTTTTTATCTGCAATCACAGGTTCAGGTTCTGGCTCAAGATTAGGACTTTCCTCTTCCGCAACTATTTCTTCGCCGATTTCAACTTCAGGTTCAGGTTCAGGTTCCTCAAAATCAGTTATCTCGTCAAGCTCTTCAATTGCTACTTCAGAAAGTTCAACTTCTT
>CAZQYD010000009.1:1257-16222 GCA_964597465.1 uncultured Piscirickettsiaceae bacterium
GGCTCAGTCTCAGTCTCAGGATCAGTCTCAGGATCAGTCTCAGGATCAGTCTCAGGATCAGTCTCAGGATTAGGACTTTCCTCTTCCGCAACTACTCCTTCGCCGATTTTAACTTCAGGTTCAAATTCATCAAAATCAGTTATCTCGTCAAGGTCTTCAATTGCTATTTCAGAAAGTTCAACTTCTTCCGCAATAACATCTTCCTGTAAATCTACGCCACTGTCCAGCTCTGCTTCATCAAGCAAGGCATCAATACTACTTAAATCATTAGGATCAATTTTATCTGGCACCGACTAAAACCTCTATTACATTATTCTAAAGAGGGAAATTCAATAACACTTAAACTTCCTTTATTTATTCGTGATATCTTTGTTTGCAATGTCATTCGATTCTGTTCATCAATAACCAATTCTCCTAAAGAAGATTGTGTCCACGAACTATCTTTATTGACAACTTTAACCACTGCTTCTATCGCTAACTTTCCTAAAGCATAAAAAATGCCAAGTTTATCTTCTTCAAGATTATCGACCCCTTTTTTAAATGATTTAAGTTGTTTAGGTTGTTGTTGACGATTAAATTGATTAACAAAATAGCTAGGTAAAATCGCAGTTGTTTTCTCCCAACCGCCAATTCCCCGTACAAAGTTTCTTGCTAAAGGTAATTTACTTGGCAACCAAATATGCTCTACAAAATTAAGATGATAATATTGTAACAACGTTTTTACCTGCATCGCTGACCTAGCTGGCAACAAACTAACAACCCTATCAATATCAGAACGTACTCTTTCATTGTATTGTAAAGGCGTTGAAATAGTTTTTTCTAGCCAGCTTTTCCTTGCATAAGAGGTATCCGAATTCATCAGTTTTTTAACCGCAAGATCCACCGACTTTCCGACTTTTTGAAAAACAATCTTATCTTGCTCTCTAAACTTTTCTTCAAGTTGTGCTTTATAATCCAAAGAATTATTGGAGCTGTCAAACAATATGCCAATACTACCCTCACTTTGTTCTAAATATTGCAACAAACTGTCAAGGTGATGCTCTCTAGTCAAGCTAATCGACCTAGCATAGGGTTGTATGTTTTTTACCTGATTTAAATACAAGGTCGGTAAGTTAATATTTAACTCATCAATCTCTGCAACATTATTTTTAATCAGTGGTCCAATAATAAAACTAGGGTTATAACGTTTTGCTAACTCCCACAACTCGAACATAGATTGATGAGATTGAGTATCTAAAAAACGAATATTATTTGCAAAACCATATAGTTGGCTCTGCTCTTCAATTCCTGCAATGATTTCATTACCAACATCAGCATAATCTCCTGATTGAGGCAATAACACTAAAATGGAGCTTAGTTCTGGCCTAAACTTAGCATTTTTATTGTTTTTAGTGCTTCCTACATTGTTTTCAAGTGCCGAATAATACGCCTTTTGGAGTGTTTGAAATCGCTGTTTCATCGTGACTTTCAAAACATTCTCAACCAACATCAACTTAACAATATAATTTTTAACCTGTGTCAATTCGGCGTTTTGCAAAGCAAGTTCCGCCTTCAATAAATTGATTTCCGCATCAATCAATATCAGCTGTTCATCAAGACTGATCGGAGAATTATTTAAGGATAAATTAGCAGAATAAACGGCATTATTTCGCTCCACCGCCATAGCGGTAGAGGAAAGTAAGCTAAAGAAGAATAAAAGAAGAGAAAGAAAACGTGTTTTATTCCAGTGATTTTGAAGCAATTTCATAAACGTCTTTAGAGAGTCCTTTTTTGGCAACAATTCTAAGCAACTCAGTTTTCATTAGCTGTTGGCGTGTTGCATCATATTTACGCCACTGAGAAAATACTGCGACGATTCTTGCCGCAACCTGTGGGTTGATTTCATCAACTTTAAGCACCTCTGATGCCAAAAATTGATAACCGCTACCATCAATTTGATGAAATTCTTTAAGATTCATTCGTCCAAACACCCCCAACACACTACGTAATCGGTTTGGATTAGTATAGCTAAAATCAACATGATTCACTAAGCTTTTAACCGCACTCAAATCAGCCGAAGCCGCCTGAAACGCGAACCACTTATCCATTACCAACAAATCACCCCGCCATTTATCATAAAAGACTTGCAAGCACAGTTTAGCTGAATCCGTTTGATAGGGTTTTAACACCGCAAGAGAAGCCGATACATCCGTCATATGTTGCTGTTGATTAAATTGCGAAACCACTAAATCGTTTTCTGAACCTAATAATGCTAAATAAGACAAACAGCGATTTTTTAATGCCCTATTCGCAATCGCATTTTTTTCATAACGATAAGGTTCGTTCATTGTTTGTTGATGACAATCTTGATAAATTGACACGAAAGACGACTGAAAGATTTCAGCAATTGTTTGTTTAACCGAGTCGATAACAGAAACGGCAATATCTACCGCCACATTTTCGCCCTGCTCAACCAAGTGTTCAATAAAATACTGTTCCGCAGGAATCTCTAATGCTAAAGATTTTAAAGCATTATCTAAGCTTTCATCCGCTAATAGACTTGCAAAGATATCTTTCACCGACGCTGACAAAGAAAAATCACCAGCTGATTTTAAAACATGGTAATTCTTCACCATATCATTCAAAATCAAGGTCTGTCCAGACTCCCAACGCACAAAACTATCTTTATCTTGAGTTGCTAAAACCGATAATTGCAAATCATTAAGAGGATAATCAACGATGACAGGGGCTGAGAAACCTCTAAAGGCAGAAAGTATCACGTCATCTGTTATCCCTTCAAATACCACCGTTTGTTCAATTTCCGTCATCTCAAACAACCAACCACTATCGGTGCGTTTACATTGTGTAGTCGTACAATTTTCTTGCACCAATCCCTGTGCATTTAGCAGCTCAAAGGCTACGGGAATCAACAAAGGCTGATGGTCTTTTTTCCCTTTTAACAACTGCGTAAAATGAATTTTTAAGCTTGCAGAATCTGCACAATATTCGGTTCTAATTTTAACGCTCGGCGTACCTGCTTGCACATACCAATTATGCATTTGTGTTAAATCTTTGTTATTAGCGTCCGCCATTGCGTCTCTAAAATCCTCAACCGCAACCGCCATGCCATCAAAGCGTTGAAAGTACAAATCCATACCCTTTCTAAAACCTTTTTCGCCCAACAAGGTATGGTAAAGACGAACAATTTCAGCCCCTTTTTCATAAACCGTCATGGTATAAAAATTATTCATTTCGATATAAGACTGTGGCTGAATCGGATGTGACATAGGCCCTGCATCTTCAGGAAATTGATTATTTCTTAACGCCTTAACATCTTGAATTCTTTTTACATCATGCGACAACATATCTGCCGTAAATTCTTGGTCTCTAAAAACTGTTAGCCCCTCTTTTAAGGTTAACTGAAACCAGTTTTTACAAGTGACTCGGTTTCCCGTCCAATTATGAAAATACTCATGCCCAATCACCGCTTCAATTCCTTCAAAATCAACATCGGTTGCCGTGTCTGGTTTTGCCAGCACAAACTTAGAATTAAAGACATTCAAGCCCTTATTCTCCATCGCCCCCATATTGAAATCATCCACCGCAACAATCATAAAAATATCTAAATCGTAAATCAAGCCAAACCGCTGTTCATCCCACTGCATTGATTTTTTAAGCGACGCCATCGCATGGTCACATTTATCAATATTTCTTGCTTCCACAAAAATTTTCAATACCACATCTCGACCATCTGCGGTGTGATAGCTATCCTCAATCACTTCCAAATTCCCAGCGACCAACGCAAACAAATAACACGGTTTTTTATGCGGATCTTGCCAAATTGCATAATGTTGGTTGTTTGGCAAATCACCCCGCTCAATCAAATTACCGTTCGCAAGTAACACCGAATTTTCAGTTTTATCAGCAATCACCTTGGTCGTGAAAAGTGTCAAAACATCGGGACGATCCAAAAAATAACTAATCGTACGAAAACCTTCCGCCTCACACTGCGTACAGTAATTACCGCTAGTACGATAAAGCCCTTCCAAACGGGTGTTTGACTGTGGATTAACATAAGTATTAATTTCTAATTCGAACTTTTCATCCAAACAATTCAACACCAACTGGGTTGGCGAAATTTTATAGTCCGTTTCAGAAAGAACAACACCATTGACCAACACAGATAATAACTCCAAATGTTCACCGTCCAGCTCTAAACTGGTTTCAGCCGATAATCGCGTCATCTGCATCACGTTTTTAACTAAAGTCATTTCTGGTGCTAACTCAAACGTCAAATAAACCGAATCTATCTGAAATTTAGGTGCTTTATAATCTTTTAAATAAGTCGTTTGCGGTAAAGAATCTGTCATTTTTATTCCCTTAGAAACCTTTGTATAAATGGATGTTAACTACCCCCCTGGGCACTTTTTAATTGAATTTAATCCGATAACAGGCTCATCAGGTCTTTTCCTGTCATGCTTGCTTGATTTTTTTGGTCTTTTTTATTGTACACTTGGTCTTGCAGGGCTTGTTTTTTTGCTTGTAGCGCGATTATTTTTTCTTCGATGGTATTTGCCATAATAAGTTTGTAGACAAACACTTCTTTGTCTTGCCCTATTCGATAGGCTCGGTCGGTGGCTTGGTTTTCTACTGCGGGGTTCCACCATGGGTCGTAGTGAATAACGGTGTCTGCTTCGGTTAGGTTTAGCCCTACTCCACCAGTTTTTAAACTGATTAGAAACACAGAGGTTTCACCATTTTTAAATGAGTTAATGACCTCTTCACGTTTTTTAGTTTGCCCTGTTAATAGGCTGTATTTTATTTTAGCTTTTTCAAATCGCTGTTCAATAATCGCGAGCATTGAAGTGAATTGTGAGAATAATATAATTTTATGCCCGCCTTCAATTAACTCTGTCACCAAGTCCATTAGTAGTTCTAGCTTTGCAGAGGTTTTCACTTTTCTAGCGGAATCAATTTTAACCAATTGTGGATCGCAACAAACTTGGCGCAACTTTAGTAGTGCATCTAAAATCATAATCTGAGATTTTCCGATGCCTTTTTCAGCGACGACATCACGAATTTTACTTTCCATGGTTAGCCGAATGGTTTCGTATAGGTTTGCTTGTTCAGGTTCAAATTCTGCTATTTTTATAATCTCAGTTTTATCAGGTAATTCTGTTACCACTTCTTTTTTAGTTCGTCTTAATAAGAACGGCGATACTTTTTGAGTTAGGTCTTTTTGAATAGAAGATTTACCTTCTTTTTCAATCGGGTTTTGATATTGCTTTTTAAACCTTGGTAGATTGCTTAAAAACCCAGGCATTAAGAAGTTAAAAATTGACCAAAGTTCGCCCAAATGATTTTCAATCGGCGTGCCTGTCAAACATAAACGATGTTCACTTTTTAGGGCTTGTAATGATTGATAAAGTTTTGTTTTTGGGTTTTTGATTTTTTGTGCTTCATCTAGTACCAAATAGCTAAATGTCTGTTCATTTAGTCTATCAATATCTCTAACAATCAGTGGGTAGGTGGTAATTATAATATCGTATTTTGTTATGTCAGCAAACAGTTCAAACCTATCGGTACCGTGTAAAGTGAGTAGCGTTAAGTCGGGCGTGAATCGCTTTGATTCTGCTTTCCAGTTACCGATTAATGAGGTGGGAACAATCAATAAAACAGGGTTTTTAAGTTGGTTGGTTTCTTTTAATTTTAGTATCCACGTGAGGGTTTGAATGGTTTTACCTAGTCCCATATCATCGGATAAAATGCCATTAAACTTGAATGCGTGTAAAAAAGCTAACCAATCTAAACCAAATTGCTGGTACTCTCGCAGGGTTGCTTGCAAACCTTTTGGCGGCTCAACTTTATCAATCCCTTTAAATTCTTTTAGCTTTTTGGCTAATTCTAGGCTATCCTTACTTCCTTTCCATTCAATATGCTGATTACTTAAACCATGAATTAAGTGTGCATCAAAGGGTTGGATTTGAATCGTGTCAGGTAAATCATTTCCTTGCCCATATAGTTGTAAAAAAGTTTCAAAAATAGGCAAGATTTGTTGTTTTGAAAATTCAATGACCTGCTTCTCTAACACGGGCACAAATATTTTTTCGGGTAGATCTGCAACGGTATCATAGCTAGACAGCAAATAACGCATAATGGGCAACATCGATACTTGTTCATCGCCCAAGGTCATGTTAAAACTTAATTCAAACCAATCGTTACTTGGCTGAGATTCGACTGCCATTTCGTCAACTTGCTGAATCCACAAAAGTTCATCTTCTGTAAAATTTAATTGCCAACCTAGTGAAGATAAAATGGGAAAAATATCGGTTTGAAGCACTGCAAATTTTTCTAGCGTTTCATCCATAGACAACTGTCTACCTAATTCATAATAACCATCATGTTCAACTTGGTAAAAATCTTTTAAAGGCAGTAAATACTCGCCTATTTGTTCAAGGTATTTATTCTCTATTTCGGGTTTATAATGTAGTTCATAGCGTTCATTGTTCACTTTAACAGTTGAAATACCACTTTGATTATTGGGATAGGACAATAAATCACCATATTTAAACCCGACCACAAACAGAAAACTTTCAGGGCTATCAAACATCAAAACTGGCTGAGGTGGCTCATCAATCACAGTGATTTTAAATTCTTTAACCTTTGGAAGCGGGATGTTTAAAGCGGGTAGATTGATTTGTCGTAATTTATTTTCATCCGAAAACAACTCCATTACCGAATCTAACTGCTCAATGCTAGTCATTTCAGGAATCTCAAATAATTGCTCTAATGTATTGCCACTAACAGGAGTTTTAACAGGCTGGGCTTGGTTATCTTTGAAATTAATAATGATGGGAGGCTCACACAACACTAAAAAATGGTTATCAGGAATAGGTAATGCAAGACTAAAATTATCCTGTGATTTTTGATATGTCATTTCAAGTAAATAAGGTTCGTCAGACCAACGCAAAGATTTTTCTTGATTTTTATAATGAGCGAGATTTAATTTAATTAATTGTGATAAAACAGAATAGCCAATCTTATTTTCAAATACAACCTTTTGTTTATACCAATCATCACCTGCACAACTGCTTAATAATTTTGCTAAAAAATTTGTTTGCTTGCTAGCTAAGGTATTTGCATTAGAAAAAAACGTCACTACCTTAATTTTTTTTGGTTTAAATAATTTTCCTTTTGCTGTGTAGCCATGCTTGAGGACATCTAATTCCCCTTTATACATGCTAGGTCTAGAAAAGTTTAACGATTCCTCATAACAATTAAATAAGCTAAAGGTAAACCAGTAGTCTAATTTTTCATTAGGTAAATTGGTTTTAACCACTCTTGAAGTTTTTCGCATCCAGTCAGAAAATATGGTATCAACATACTCTTCTTCTGGCAAACCTTGCTGTTGATAAGCTAAACATCCAGCCACCACATGTTTACAGTTATTGCCAACAGGACAGGTACAATCGCCATAAATACCAATCAGTTTATCCTTGATAAGATGAAAACTAATGTGTTGGCGATAAATATTATTACCACTGCCTTTAACACGCGTGATAATCTTAATTTTTTGACTTTGGGTTTCAAGGACATCAAGCGAAATAACCTTGTTATCTTTAACAAGGTTTACACCACGTTGAAAATAGACTGCAGAAAATTTAGCACGAATTTGGGAAGCTTCAAGAATCATAAGGACAGCTAGAATTTTTTTAAAGGGTTATTCTAACCTATATCCCTTTACATTCAATTTTTTTAAAAAAACATCTACCTATTGATTAAAATAGTCGTTACATTAATTAGGATAAAACACGATGCAAAACCAAACATTATTTAGCTTAATCACTTCTCGTCGTAGCTGTTTTAAATTTTTAGATAAAGATAGCTACCCTGTTTCGCATGCTGCGATTACTCAGTGCCTAGAATCCGCCATTACCGCCCCCAACCACAGGATGACGCAACCTTGGCGGTTTTGGGATTTGGGTGCTGAAAAACAAGCTTTATTTGCCAAAATCTATGCCAAAAATAGAGCCGCTAAAAAACATAAAACGGAGTCAAATGCGTTTAATGATGCCTATGACAAGGCTATTATTAAATTTAATTCTTTACCAAAAGTCATTTTAGTCGGACAATCTTTATCTGATAATGAAAGAATCCGAAAAGAAGACTATGCAGCCTGTGCTTGTGCGATTCAAAACTTTCAACTGGTCGCGTGGCAACAAAATATTGGCCTAAAATGGAGTACAGGTCCAATTATTACAGACCAATCCAGTTATCAATTACTCGACATAAATAGCAAAGAAATAGAACTCATTGGCGCGTTATACATCGGAAATATTGATGAAAACTGCCTTCCATCTCCAATAACACGTAAGTCATTAAACGATGTGTTAATCAAAACTAGCTAAAATATAGCCTGATGACTACCCCCCTGGGTACTTTTTAGGCTAAAAATAACCTTTTTGCACGATTTAAATTAGATTCGATACGAAAACAATTGAAACGGCAATTGGCGTAATATACTTTAGTGTATTCAAAAACAAGCCTAAACTACTAGCTTGTAGATTTAATTCATTTTTAATCTGCTCTTTGGTTAGTATCCAACCGAAGAACACCGCGATGAATAGCCCACCGAGTGGCAACATGATATTGGTGGTGATGTAGTCAAGCGTGTCGAAGAAATTTTTGTCTGTTAAAAAATATACTTCGCTCCAATCACTGAACGAAAGTACTGTTCCGACACCGACTAGCCAGGTTAGAAAACCAACCAGCCAAGATGCACCTGTTCTTGTCATCTTCCAACGATCAATCACCCAACTAATCGCAGGCTCAATCAATGAAATCGCGGAACTAAATGCGGCGATGACCACTAGGCCAAAGAATAACGTACCAAAGAACCAACCGCCCGTCATTTGACCAAAAGCGACGGGAAGTGTTTGAAATAATAACCCAGGTCCTGAACCCGCTTCCAGCCCATTCGAAAATACGATGGAGAAGATAACCATTCCTGCAATCAACGCGACCAAGGTATCCGCGAAGGCAATCCAAATGGATGCTTTTACAATTGAATGTTTTTTAGATAGATAAGAGCCGTAAACCATCATAGTTCCTAAACCGATACTGAGTGTGAAGAAGGCGTGCCCCATTGCAATCAACACCGAGTTCCAAGTCAGCTTTGAAAAATCTGGATTAAATAGAAAACTAACACTCTGTCCAAACCCAGAGGTTGTCATCGCATAACCAAGCAAAATCAGTAACAACACCAGTAAGACTGGCATCATGTAGGTAATCGCTTTTTCTATACCGCTTTTTAAACCTTTCGAGACAACAATAATCGTGGCGACCATTAGAATAGTATGCCAAAACAAGAGGTGCATCGGATTAGCAATCAACGCGTCAAAATGTTCTCCAGCCTGCTTTGCGTTTATATTATTCAATTCGCCAATAAAACTATCGTAAAAATATGCTCCTGCCCAACCTGCAATAACAGTATAGAAAGACAGGATTAATACGCCTGCCAAAATCCCGTTTAAACCAAGTAACCACCATAATTTAGATGCACCATTATCCTTTGCTAATTTTCGCATTGCTTCTGGAGGACTTGCTGCACCGCGTCTTCCCAAACCGATTTCCGCCATTAAAACAGGTAAACCAATTAGCAACACACAAGCTAGGTAAACCAAAACAAATGCTCCACCGCCATTTTCACCCGTAATATAAGGGAACTTCCAAAGATTACCCAAGCCAACGGCGGAACCTACTGCGGCTAAAATAAACGCGGTCTGACTTGACCAGATGGTAGGAGAATGTTGTTTTGTTGACATGAAATTTCCTTTATAATTATCATTATTATCAAAAATTATAACAGTGTGCCATGCGAATACAAGCGAACTATTCTTTAAAAGACCGAAACACCTTTAAAATTGATGTAAAAGCAAAGTATTTTGTTGAAATTGAAAAGCAGTCTGACATTATTACCCTGCGTTCAGATTTAAAGCTGGCCTCACTTCCTTGGATTATTATTGGCGGAGCAAGTAATCTACTGTTTAGTCAAGATTTAGAAAAAGTGGTCGTTTCCTGTCGGTTTAATAAAATTAAACAAGTAAAAGAAGACGAAGAAAACGTATGGCTATCGGTTGGTGCAGGGCTAAAGTGGCACGAGTTAGTTAAATACACGGTTAACAATAATCTTTGGGGGCTAGAAAACCTAGCCTATATTCCAGGGACAGTCGGTGCCGCACCCGTACAAAATATCGGTGCCTACGGTGCAGAGGCAAGGGATGCGATTACCCGTGTGCAAACGTTGAATCTTTTCACTGGCGAACGTGCCGAATTTAGGCATTCCGAATGTCAATTTGAATACCGAAACAGTATTTTTAAAAAAGAATTTGAAAACAAACTGCTGGTACACCGAGTTACTTTTCGTCTAAGAAAATTAAAATACGGGCGCCCTAACCTATCATATACTCCGTTAAGTGAAGCCCTTACCGACTACAAGAAAAAAGAGCTTACCCCAAAAATAATTTTCGACACTATCGTTAATATTCGTCAAAAAAGACTGCCCGACCCCAATATATTAGCGAATGCAGGAAGCTTCTTTAAAAACCCTGTTGTCTCAAAAGATTATTTTGATGAACTTGTCAAAAAATTCGGTGACCTTCCTTATCATAAACTGATAAACGGCGAATACAAAATACCCGCGGCATGGCTAATCCAACAAGCGGGTTGGAAGGGAAAAAAATATTCAAAAACCACGGGTGTATCAGCACAACACGCCCTTGTTATTGTTAATTACGGTGGTGCAAAAGGCAAAGAAATACATCAACTTGCCAAAAAAATACAAGAAGATATTGACCGCATGTTTGGCATTCATTTAGAGAGAGAAGTTATCTCTATTTAAACTGCTTATAACTGCTCAAATTTGACGTGAAGCTGAGTAAGCTACACTTCAATCGGCTGAACCTCATCCCGTGCAACATGCAATGTCCGTGTTGGAAAGGCTATTTCAGCATGATGATTTTCGATTATCTTGGCTATTTCCAGTAATATTATTTCCTTTATTTCATGATAAGTTACCCAATCGGTAGTTTTAGTAAAGGTATAAATCATAATATCAACCGTAGATGCACCAAAAGCATATAGATTAACGATGATGGTTTGCCTTTGGTCTATTTTGGGGTGATTATTAAGCATGGTTTTGATTGCACTGGTGATATCGGATACTTGCGCCATATCGTCATAACGAACGCCAATCATTTCTTTTATTCGTCTGTTTGACATCCTAGATGGGTTTTCGATTGAAATTGTTAAAAACGTACCGTTTGGTACATACAGTGGTCGTTTGTCGAATGTTCTGACGATTGTCATACGCCAACCAATTTTTTCAACCGTGCCTTCAATTTCTTTGTCGGGTGAACGAATCCAGTCCCCGACTTTAAAAGGTTTATCCATATAGACAACCATTCCGCCAATTAAGTTACTAACGAAGTCCTTGGCGGCAAAACCAACGGCAATCCCCCCCATTCCCCCGAAGGCTAATAGACCAGTTAAATTCACACCGAATGAACTTAGTACGAATAAAATAGTCATCACAAACACGGTTAGTTTGAAAATTTTAACCATTGCTTCGATTGAAACGGAATCCCATTTTGAGTCATGTTCTAGTGTTTTGACATAGATTTCAATCAAATTAACCCAGCGAATAGAGAACCATGCGACGGAAATCAGTGCGAGGGTTGCTTTTGAGCCATTGACATACACGATAAAATCGTTGAAATATGGAAACGTTAGAATGATGGTATTCAAACCAAGTGCAAAACCAGACAACCAAATATAAAATGAAATCGGTGATTTAACCGCAAGCACAATGGTATTTAAAAATTCATTGCCATTTTTTTCAAAATGTCGATTTAAAAACGACAATAAAAAACGAAAGATAAAATCTACGACGAAGGTAACTATAAAGAAAACACTGAGTATCAGAATCCACATTTGTCCACCGAACAGAACGGATAAAAAATGTGCTATATCAGGAAATAAACTAACAACCTCCTCTAGTCCTTTGCGGGTAATATCTTCAAATAAAGTGGTGGTTTCATTGCTCATAATGGCATGTCCTGTTGATTCGTTTCATTCACAAAATGATTAATTTTTACCGAGGCAGCTTGCCAAAGCGGATTAGACTTTAAATGGTGGAATTGAATCATTGGTTTTCCGTGCATACGAATTAATCTTGCTTGAGACAATATATTTGACTCAGCTTTTAAGTTAGAAAGAACTTCATCAGTTGCTTCCAAGTCATTGCAAACTAAAACTAAATCGCAACCAGATTTCAATGCCAACTTAACTCTTTCAGATGGCTTACCAAATCCTGTCACCGCTAGCATTGAAATATCATCACTCACAATTACACCATTAAAATGGCATTCATTACGCAGTATATCTAGCCATTTTTTTGAAAAACCAACAGGCTTATCATCAATTTTTGGATAGATAACATGGGCTGGCATAATTGATTCAACTTGATTCGCAATTAGGTGCAAAAATGGCTGAATATCTTTTTGCGATAATGCCTCAAAACTACGGTCATCAATCGCAATTTCGGTATGAGTGTCTTCTTTAATATAGCCGTGACCAGGAAAATGCTTAGCGACCGATGCCATTCCAGCCTTGTGCATTCCCGCCATTAAATGAAAGGATAAATCGGCAACCACCCGTTCATCTTCGGCAAACGCTCTATCACCAATGACTCCGCTGGTACCATAATCTAAATCAACAACGGGTGCAAAGCTAAAATCTACACCACACACCAATAACTCAGTGGCTAACAACCAACCGACTGTTTCAGCGAATGCTTGCCCTGCTTGTTTATCTTTTGCATAAAGAACGCCGAGTTTTCTCATGGCTGGTAAACGAGTAAACCCATCACGAAAACGTTGCACTCTGCCACCTTCATGGTCAACAGCAATCAACAATCTTGGGTGGCGTAACTGATGAATTTCAGTAGTCAGTTTTTGCAGTTGCTCAACCGATTCAAAATGGCGAGAGAATAAAATTACCCCTGCAATAAGCGGATTTAACAAACGTTTACGGTCAACATCGGTTAATTCTAGCCCTTCAATATCAATCATCACACTGCCTAATGGCATTGCTTTTCCTAACAACTTTTGCATTTCTATTTCCTTACATCCAATTTGTCACGCAGTCGATCCCCTGCTAAGTTTACCGCTAACACCACCAACATTAAAGCCAAACCTGGAAAAATAACCAAGTGTGGGGAGACTAATAAATAACGTGTGCCTTCTCGAATCATACTTCCCCATGAGGCATCAGGGGCTTGTACGCCTAGACCAAGAAAAGACAAACCTGCTTCAGAAATAACCGCACCCGCAATACCAAAGGTCGCTTCGACCCCTAAGGTTGCTAATATTAATGGTAACAGGTGTTTGAATAAAATTAAATAGGTTGGCGTACCTAACGCTTTGGCGGCTAAAATATGTTCTCGGTGTTTAAAACTAAGCGTTTGTGCTCTGGCTAAACGTGCATAACCCACCCAACCGACGGTAACCAACGCAAAGACTACGTTTTCAATCCCAGGGCCTAAAATAGCGGCGAGTGCGATGGCAAGTAATAAACCGGGGAAGGCTAAAAACACATCAATAATTTTTAAGATGACTTTATCTACCCAACCACCGACATAAGCGGAATAAATACCGATACTGGTACCGATAAGAAATGAAAAAACCACCACGCTAATCGCTACCATAAACGATGTTTGTGCGCCAAGAATCAAACGTTGTAAAACAGGACGACCTAGTTCATCGTAACCAAACCATGCCTCAAAATTAGGTGGTGATAGCATTAAATCAAGGTTGACTAGGTTGCTTTCAGCACCAATCAAACCCGCAAACACTGCCATCATTAGCCAAATGATCAGAATTGAATAGGACATTAACTTCATCTCGCCAACCTTATTCTTGGATCCAACCAAGCGTAGACCATTTCCGTCAAGCCATTAATAGTAATGTAGGCAACACTGATAATTAAGATACACGCTTGCACCACTGGGTAATCACGGCGTTGGATTGAATCAACCAATAATTGCCCAATCCCTGGCCAATCAAACACCACCTCAGTAATCACCGCCCCACCAAGCAAAGTGCCGAGTTGCAAACCTAAAATGGTCACCACAGGCAAGAGAGCGTTGCGTAAAGCATGCTTTCCGTAAACGCTAGCATTGCTCAAACCTTTAGCTTGTGCGGTTTTAATAAAGTCTTCATGATAAATTTCTAATAGCGAGGCTCTCAGCATTCTAGCCAATATCGCCGCCAAAGCAGTTCCCAAAGTCAAGGACGGCAATACCCAAGACCAAGGTTGTTCCGCCCCACTAACAGGCAACCAACCCAATCCAATTGAAAACAATAAAATCAACATTGGCCCTAACCAAAAGTTTGGAATGGATACACCAATTAATGAAACCGACATCGCAAGATGATCGGGCAACCTTCCAGCTCTCAATGATGACCAAATCCCAAGCGGAAAAGCAATCAGCACCGCAATCAACAACGCCATCAATGCCAGTTGTAAGGTAAAAGGAAAGCGTTCTAAAATTAAAGAAGATACTGGCTGTTGATAAAACAAAGACTGCCCTAAATCTCCCTGCACAATCCCCGACATATAAGCCCAATACTGTTGCCACAGTGGTAAATCTAAACCAAGCTTGTGGCGTAGAATTTCCTCATCAGCAGGGCTAGCCCAATCACCTAACATCACTGCGACAGGGTCACCTGGCACAAGGTGAATCAACAAAAACACCAGAGAACCAACTATCCAAGAAATAAAAAACACCGACACTAATAGTCGCACAAAATACTGAATCACTTAAACCACTATTACCTTATGGAACCGCTTAAGGAAACGCTTAATAACTAAAGTTAGAATTAGGCTGAGAAAAAAGTGTCGCTATTTTTGCTGAAATGAGGCGTAA
>CAZQYD010000010.1:0-15547 GCA_964597465.1 uncultured Piscirickettsiaceae bacterium
GAATGATTTTTGATGGCCCACAAGTGATAGGTGAAATTAATCGTGGTTTAGTTGAGTTGTTGAAAAAAGATGGTTTTAACTCAATGGAAGAGGCAGTAGGCTCAAGGAATCCATTACCTGAAATTAACGCCTAGTCTGCTTGGTCTGAAGAAAATATTGAATTTGTTGAACCCATTTTTTTAGAATTACAGCTTCATCATCAAGGTTGGTTAGCACCTCATCTAAGTTTTTGCTGTTTTTTTCCAAACAGCTAGCGGTAATAGATGCCAGTTTTCTAAGCTGAATAACTTCTAAATTGTGGTGAATTCGGAAGCCACTTAGCTTGGTTAAAATAACAAAATTAATCAGTTCAACCCATTGTTGAATATTGACGTTTGCCTGTTTAAATTCTAAAGTTGAGTCTTCAAATAATTTTAGTTTAATTAGTTCATCTAATGAATAATCTCGTAGCAGTTTTTTTCCTTGCTCTCGTGATTTAAAAGGAATTCTGTTCATGTAGGTTGCATCGACAATACTATGAAGTTCGTTATCTTTCATTGTCACTAGCTCCTAATTCAATACAGCGATTGATTTGATAAATTTGCTGTTGGTTTTCAATGAATTGTTGCTGTTCATAACTAAGAAAGTCAAACTGAATACAGTTAGTTTGCAAGAATGTATTTTTTTGTTCGACACTTCGATTAAGCGTGCCCTCTAAAGCAATGGTTTTTTGGGTTTCAGGAAAGAATAGATGAATGTCTAGCTTGGTACTTAAAGGGTAGTCTTTGTATAAATCAACGGTCAAGCCGCAAGCACTAATCTTCAGATCATGTTTAAACCATGTGTTCGCCTGTTGTACAGGGCGGTGTTCGTTTAGTAGAGAGATAAAAGTTTTTAAATACAGGTTAGATAACTCTGACAGTAGGTATAGCGAATTTGCCAACGGCATCTGTTTATATTTGGGCAGGTTAAATTTTGGGATAACCTTATCAACTTGAAAGGCTTGTGATAGCTTGCACTGGGTATAAAGTTTTCTTGCCGAAGAGTTTTGTAAAATTGTAACAATACCTTTTGAGTAGGCAATGAACTTCTCCTCAATCATCGAAAAAAACTGGTAAGTTTTAGGTCCATCTACTTCAAGCTGTTTGGCAATTAAAAATCCATTGGTAATCTGTGAAAGCTTTGCTATTTTATCTTTTTGGTAAGCAGGATTTTTCCCTTGACTGATTGCCTGAGTTAGCTCTCCAAAGGTATGAATTAATTCAATAGCTTCAGTAAAAGCAGGAATAATTATTTCACGTTGCTCTTGGATGTTTACTATGCTTATTTTTAGCTCAGACTCGATTTGATTGATTTTATTAACAATCGCTGTCGGTAGGTAGTTTACGGGATAATGAATAATTTGTTTATCCGTATTCGCTTGGCTTGGACGAATGAAAGCACGCATAGGCATTTCTACTCGTGGAAATCGCCTTAATTCACCTTTTTCAAACCAATAAGCCATATTTTTTGCTCTTTATCTATTTGTCATTGCGTTTAAAACAATCGCTTGTGCTTCTTTAATAATTAAATTTAAGTGTGTTTCATCAATAAAACTTTCAGCATATATTTTATAAATATCTTCCGTGCCAGAAGGTCGTGCGGCAAACCAGCCTTTTTCGGTGGTGACTTTTAAACCACCAATTGCGGCATTATTTCCCTGTGCATGGGATAGTTTAGCGGTTATTTTATGTCCTGCCAAGTGGCTTTCTTGAATCATTTCCGCAGAGAGTTTTTTAAGAATTTCTTTTTGGGCAGGCGTAGCGGGGGCGTCAATGCGTTTATATAAAGGACTGCCAAATTGTGCGGTTAATTCGTCATAATATTGCGAAGGATTTTTACCCGTAACCGCAAGGATTTCAGCGGCTAATAAATTAAGAATTAAGCCATCTTTATCGGTACTCCAACTTGAACCGTCAAAGCGTAAGAAAGATGCCCCTGCCGATTCTTCACCGCCGAAAGCAACGGCTCCTGTTGATAAGCCGTCCACAAACCATTTAAAACCAACAGGCACTTCATAGAGTTCTTTGCCTAGTGATGCGACTACTCGGTCAATAATAGAGCTTGAAACTAATGTTTTACCTATTTTGATGTCGCTATTCCAGTCTGGACGATGGGTGCAAAGATAGTGAATGGCAACGGTTAAATAATGGTTTGGGTTCATTATGCCATGGGTTGGAGTCACGATTCCGTGGCGATCAGCATCGGGGTCATTGGCAAAGCCAATATCAAAATCATCTTTTAAACCAATAAGATTTGCCATAGCGTACGGCGATGAACAGTCCATGCGAATTTTTCCATCATGATCACACGGCATAAAGGCAAAAGCAGGGTCAAGTTTTTTATTGACGACTTTAATATTTAAGCCATACACTTCAGTAATGGGCTGCCAATAATAAATACCCGCACCGCCCATTGGGTCAACGCCGATTTTGATGCCCGCATCAGCGATGGCTTCCATGTTAATAATCTGTTTTAAGTTGACGACATATTGAAACACTAAATCTTTTTTGATAATAAATTTAGACTTAATCGCCTCTTTATAATCTATTTTTAAAACACCAACTAATCCATCTTGTAATAGTTGATTTGCCCGTTGTTGAATCGTGTTAGTGGTAATTTCATCTGCCGGGCCACCGTGCGTTAAGTTATATTTAAAACCGCCGTCAGCAGGTGGATTATGCGATGGGGTGATGACAATTCCATCCGCTTTTTCAGTATGTGTTTTGTTGTATTCAATAATGGCATGAGAGATAACAGGAGTAGGGGTGTAATATTCAACGCCTTGTATAAAAACCTGTTGCTGATTTCCCGCAAAGACTTCAATTGCCGTTTTTTGAGCATCGTCAGATAGCGCGTGGGTATCCATGCCAATAAAGATAGGTCCTGTAATATTTTGCTCGCGACGATATTCGACGATTGCTTGGCAAATAGCAATAATATGCCACTCATTAAAGGTTTGTTTTAGTGAACAGCCTCTATGCCCAGAAGTACCAAAACTAACTTGCTGTTCGGCTATATTTACATCGGGTTTTAACTGATAATAAGCTTGCTTTAGAGCGGTGATATCTTCCAATATTTCTTGCGGAGCAGGTTTTCCTGCGAGTGGTGATAAACCCATTTTCTATTCCTAATTTTTTATTAGAGTAATAATAATGTAGAAAAGAGTTAATTGCATTGATTTTTTTCATTTTGACCCTATTATAGTTGCATATAACTAAGAGAGATGGCGTATGAATTTTAAAGATTATTATGAATTGTTGGGCGTAGAGCGTTCGGCAACTAAGGCAGAAATAAAAAAAGCCTTTCGTAAATTAGCTGCAAAATATCACCCAGATAAAAAAACGGGTGATGAGACAAAATTTAAAGAAATTAATGAAGCCTATGAAGTATTAAGTGATGACAATAATCGTGCAAAATATGACCAGTTAGGTTCAAATTATCACGAAGGACAAAACTTTCAACCACCACCAGGTCATGGAGGGGGCTTTGGCGGTGGTGACTTTTCTGATTTTTTCGATTCCATGTTTAGTGGCGGTGGGCAAGCTGGTCACGGCGGTTTTGGCGGTGGTTTTCAGCAAAAAGGAGAAGATCAAACCGTTCGGCTGATGATTAGTTTAGAAGAAGCGGTAAATGGTACGGAAAAGTCACTAACGATTCAAATGCCAATCGCTGGTAATCATTTAAGCCACCAACCGAAAAGCATCAAAGTTAAAATCCCTGCGGGAGTTAAAACGGGTTCTAAAATTCGTTTATCTGGACAAGGAATGGACGGGGCAGGCGGTGGACCGAAAGGCGATTTATATTTAGAAATTGCTTTGCAAAATCATCCGCTTTACAAGCTAGAAGATGACGATGTTATCTTGAATTTACCACTTGCTCCATGGGAGGCAGCACTTGGTAAAAAAATAGAGATTCCCACTTTAAAAGGTAAAGTCGCAATGAATATTGCCGCAGGAACACAATCAGGTTCTAAACTTAGGATAAAAGGTCGTGGTTTAGGTAAGGGCGATAAAGCAGGTAATCAATATGTTGTTATTCAAATTCATAGCCCTAAAGCAGAAACGGATCAGCAACAAGAGTTTTATAGAAATATGGAGAAAACTTTTGCAGGCTTTAACCCACGAAAAACTTTTTAAGTTTCTCCGCAAGAGTCACAAATTAAATTGCGCCCTTTTTCTTTAGCTTGATAGAGCATATTATCTGCGTTTTTTAATAGTTCTGTTTTGTTTAGGTTTTCAAACCATTGGGCAACACCGCCACTAAAGGTTACGCTTGAATTGAAATCAAATTGGTGACTGGCAAACTGAGAGCGTAATTTAGTCATGATTTGTAAAGCATCTTTTAGTTCAGTATTAGGAAGAATAACTAAAATTTCTTCGCCACCCCAACGCACAACTCTATCATAAGGTCTTAAATTTTCTTGAAGAAAATTTGCCCAATATACTAGTACTTCATCGCCCTTATCATGCCCATAAGTATCATTTACTTTTTTAAAAAAATCTAGGTCTAATAGTGCGATAGAAAAAGATTCATTGTGGCGTTTTGAACGAGACATTTCCTCCTTTAATATTCGTGCACCTGCGTGGCGATTAAATAACCCTGTTAGTTGGTCGTGTTCAGCCATATCTTTAAATCGTTTAGTTGTTTCTTCAAGCTCGATGGTTAATTTAGTGGTTAAGTTGATGACCGATTGTAGGATAATATCTTTAAAATATTCTGAACAATCTTTACTGGTTTCATGGCTTGATATTTTGCTTGGCGTTGTTCTGGTAATATCTTTTTCAGACAGTGCGACATAGGTAAGGGTTTGATTAAGGAATGCACTCTTACCGTTATAATGAACGAGTTCGCCATAAGTAAAAAAACCATTCGCAGGGGCTAAATCATTCAATGGTAAGGTTTCTTGTTCGATGGCGTTATTTAATAATCTCTTTCGTGCAACGCAGGAATAAACAAAAATTATCTCATATTGCTGTTTACTAAATGCGATGGTTTGTGAAATTGAATCCTCTAACACCTGTTGGATAGAGCCAATGCCAAATTGAACCTGTTGTCCTTGTTCTATATTACCTGCAAATAGTAGTGAACCATCATCTAATAATTTATGAGATGTTCTGGCGATTTGAATACCATTTTTTTCAAAAATAAACGGAAATTCCATGGTTATGTCTAATAGATGCTCCTCTACAATTTTAGTGCCTAGATATTTTTTATAAAATTCTAAAATAGGTATGTTGTCTATTTCTGCAATAATATTGTTGGTAGATTTAGTCACCGTAAACTTGGGACCAATTGCTTTCCAATTGAAGTTAAACTGTTGGTGTACATTGATATCGCCATATAAGGCGACAACGACCGCACCTTTTTTTATAATCTTGTCGGCATTAAAGATAGCGGTACTTCCAAATCTTAAATCGTCCCCTGCGAGACCACCCGCAACAGGTACAGTTGGCAGGACAGAATTTAATCTTTCTACAAAACGATCGCCATTAAGGAAGCCGTCTAAGTAGCATAACAGCAAAGCGGGCGTGCCAGTTTTTGAAGTTGATAAATCGTTAGTGATTTGAATGGCGATTTTTGATTCATCGTTTTCAGCAATAAGCGTTGTTTTTATTGCGGTTTTATCAAAGATGGTGAGGGAAATAATAACCGTATTTTCTTGTAGCGTTCCTTGATAAATTCCCCCTGCTGTTGTGGTGCCAATTATTTCAGCGTTAGGAAAGGTAGCGGTTAATTGTTGTTGTAGGGTGGGGATTTCTTGCCTTGATTCTTTCCCCCAAAAAACTTGAATTAATAAGGAGCAATAGTCACTTGGAATATTTTTTTTAAGTGTTAGCAGGTCTTGCTGTTCATTCCACAGGCATGAAAAGTTTTGCATAAAATAACTCGTTATTTAGGTTTTTAGATGCTTTTATTATAAAACTTTTGACAGTTAAATACCATTAAAAAAAATAAGGAATTAGCTCTCGTTTTTCTGTAATGCTTCACCATAAAATTCAACGCCAGTCCAACCTGTTTTCATAAAGTTTCTAATATTTGCGTGGTCATTTTCATTAGGGTGTTGCAAAACATCTTGGGTATAAAAACTGCCAAACGCATTTAACGCCGCTTGTTCTGATAAGTTGTGTAATTTTGCATATGAAAAAATCTTACAAGAGCCATTATTGGTGTTTTTCTCGTTGAGCGTATCACCATTTATAAATTTGGTAGGGCGAAAAGAATAGTTATCGTCAATTACCTGCATGGTTATTGTAAAATCAACGGCTTGTTTATTTAGTAGCTTGTTTAATTCATTAGTTGTCATGGTTTTTCCCTCTTGACACCCCCCTGGGCACTTTTTAAGCTAAAAAGTACCCAGGGGGGTAAGAATGTAGATTAATTGAGTGTTATTTTAAAGGTTTTATATGAAAAGACGTGATTTTATTAGTGGTATTGCAGGTGCAACAGCGGTAACAACGATGACTGCTTGTGGTAAGAATGAACAGCAGGCAGCTTCTGCTATATCTGCACCGATGGAGACAGTAAATTGGAAAATGGTCACGACTTGGCCAAAGAATTTTCCAGGCTTAGGCACGGGGGCGAATCGTGTTGCAGAGTTAATTAATGAAATGTCTGGCGGACGAATTAACGTAAAAGTTTATGGTGCGGGTGAATTAGTTGGTGCATTTGAAGTGTTTGACTCTGTTTCACGTGGAACAGCTCAATTGGGTCATTCGGGTGCTTATTATTGGAAAGGAAAAATTCCTGCTTCTGTTTTCTTTTCCTCTGTGCCTTTTGGGCTGACGGCAACCGAAATGAATGCTTGGCTTTATAACGGCGGAGGTTTGGAATTATGGGAAGAGGCTTACAAACCCTTTGGATTAATTCCTTGTCCAGCTGGCAATACAGGCACTCAAATGGGTGGTTGGTTTAATAAAGAAATCAACAGTCTTGCTGATTTAAAAGGGCTGAAAATGCGTATTCCTGGTTTAGGTGGCTCGGTACTTAAAAAAGCCGGCGGTTTACCTATTACCCTACCAGGCGGAGAAATTTTTCCATCATTACAATCAGGTGCGTTAGATGCAACCGAGTGGGTTGGACCTTATAATGACTTAGCATTTGGCTTATATAAAGCGGCAAAATATTACTACACACCAGGCTGGCATGAACCTGGTTCAACAATGGAATGCATGATTAATGAAGAAGCCTTTAATAAATTAACTCCTGACTTACAAAGCATTGTTAAAAATACGATGAAAGTAGTTAATTTAGAAATGTTGTCAGAATATACCGCTAGGAATCAACAGGCATTGCAAACGCTGATTGAAAAGCACAATGTAAAACTTAGACACTTTCCTGATTCTGTTTTAGCAGAACTTAAAGAAATATCCGCAGAAGTGATTGAAGAAGTTGCTGCAAAAGATAAGTTATCCGCGAAAGTTTGGAAATCGCAAAAAGCCTTTAAAGAGCAAGTTTCTAAATGGACAAATGTGTCTGAGAATGCATTTGTGAAAGCTAGGGGTTAACTTTCAATGTGTAATGAACAGAGGGTGCATAAAGATAGTATTGGAGTGTCAACACTTTATGATACATAGTTATTAAGCGCTTCCTTAATGCCTGTAATGGTCAAGTAAAGCTGTAAGCTTTCTAAGCCATATTGAGTAATTTATGTCTTGTGTTTTGTTTGATAGATGGTATAAGCTATTGAATAGATTAAAAATCTCCCCATAGTAGTTGTAGTGCTGAAAGGATAGCTACGCCTGCGGTTTCGGTTCTTAGGATTCTTTTGCCTAGTTGTATGTCGGTTAGTCCGTGGTTGATTGCTTGTTGGGTTTCTTGTTCGGTTAGTCCGCCTTCTGCGCCGATTAGTAGGTGTAGTGGGGCGTTTTTTAGTGATTGGCTAACTTGCTTGAGACTTTGTTTTGCGGTGGGGTTGAGTACAAACCCTGTGCGGTTTTTTTGTTCTGCTAGCCAGTCTGCGTAGTTTAAATAGGGGTGTATAGTCGGGACGGTGTTGCGGTTGGATTGTTCGCAGGCGGAGATGGCGATTTGTTGCCATTGCTGTTGTTTTTTGGTGAGTTGTTGTGCGTTAAGGCGAATGTCGCAATTTTCGGTTAACAGGGGTTGAATGGTGGTGATGCCGAGTTCTACGCATTTTTGTATGGTGTAGTCCATGCGGTCGCCTTTGGATATCGACTGACATAGAATGGTGTTGAGTGGAGATTCGGTATCTGGTGTAGATATTTCTTGGATTAGAATGTTGGCGGTTCGGCGACTGGTTGCTTGTAATTTTGCTAGGGCTTGTTGCCCTTTGCCGTCAAAAATTTCTATTAGTCGATTGTCTTTTAGTCTTAATACCGTTAGGGCGTAGTGGGCTTGTTCTTTTGTTAGTGCTAAAGTTGCCCCTAGTTGGTAATTTTGTTTGGTAGCGGGCAGGTAAAAACGAGAAATACGCATTATTTAAAGGTTAAATTTTGGGCGATATTTAGAATCGGTTTTGCTTGGTTCATGCTGTAAAAGTGAATGCCGGGTGCGCCTGCATCGAGTAGTTTTTGTGATAGTTCGGTGACGACTTCTAAGCCAAAAGCTTGTAGGCTTTCTTGGTCGTCTTCTAAACTTTCTAAACGGCATTTTAGCCATCTTGGTACTTCTGCACCACAGGATTCTGAAAAGCGAATGAGATTTTCATAGTTTAAAATCGGCATAACTCCTGGAATGATAGGGGTGTCGATGCCGTGTTTTTCGCAGTTGTCAATAAAATATAAATAGCTGTCTAAATTGAAAAAATATTGGGTAATTGCCGCATCCGCTCCACTGTCTATTTTATGTTTAAACCATTTTATGCCGATGTCGCAGTTTCTTGCTTGCGGGTGGGTTTCAGGATAGGCGGCAACGTCTAGTTTGAAGGTGTTGCCACGGGTTTTCTTAATATACTGAATTAAATCACTGGCGTACTTAAATTCGCCCGGATCCATCATGCCTGATGGTAAATCACCACGCAAGGCAACAATACGTTTTACGCCGAGTGCTTCGTAGGTGTCTAAAAGTTCCGTTACGCTTTCTTCATTTGCCCCGACACAGGTTAGGTGGGGAGCCGCTTCAAATTTGGTTTGAGTTTGAATGTATTTAACTGTTTCAAGGGTTTTTTCTTGTGTTGTACCGCCCGCTCCGTAGGTGACGGACATATATTCAGGGTTTAAGACCGATAAATCTTGAATCGTGGTCTTTAGTTTTTCTGTCCCCTTATCTGTTCTGGGAGGGAAGAACTCTAAGCTTAGTTTTTGAGTGTTTTTAGCGTAATTTTGTTGTGTTTTCATGTTTTTTTAACTCATTTTGTTCTGTTTCGGCTAAAAAGTGCCCAGGGGGGGGTAGGTTTTAAACTACCCCCCTGGGCACTTTTTAGTTTTTTTTACTGATTTTGTTGTTATAAACCTGCATCTAGCTTTAATTGTGCGGCTTTATCGGTTTTTTCCCATGTAAATTCGGCTAGTTCTCTACCAAAATGTCCGTAAGCGGCTGTTTTTTTGTAAATAGGACGGTATAAATCTAACATTTTAATTAATGCTTTTGGGCGCAAATCAAAGTGTTCGGTGATTAATCTTTCAATTAAATCAACGGCTACTTTTTCAGTACCAAAGGTTTCAATGCTAATCGAAGTTGGCTCGGCAACACCGATTGCGTAAGAAATTTGAATTTCACATTTATCAGCAAGACCAGCCGCAACAATGTTTTTAGCAACATAACGCCCTGCGTAGGCTGCAGAGCGGTCAACTTTTGATGGATCTTTACCAGAAAAAGCACCGCCACCATGTCGTGCCATACCGCCGTAGGTATCAACGATAATTTTACGCCCCGTTAAACCTGCATCACCAACTGGACCACCAATCACAAATCTTCCTGTTGGATTGATGTGATATTTAGTTTCGGAATGCAACCAGTTTTCAGGCAAGACGGGTTTAATAATTTCTTCCATTACCGCTTCGTGTAAGGTTTTATTATTAACTTCTGGGTTATGTTGGGTGGAGATAACCACGGCATCTACGCCAACGGGTTTGCCATCTTCATAACGCAAGGTAATTTGGCTTTTTGCATCGGGTCTTAACCAGTCAATGCTGCCATTTTTACGCAATTCGGCTTGTTTTTCCATTAAACGGTGAGCGTAAAAAATAGGGGCGGGCATGAATACATCGGTTTCGTTTGAGGCATAGCCAAACATTAAACCTTCGTCGCCTGCACCTTGTTGGTGGTCGTTAGATTCATCAACGCCTTGGGCGATTTCAGGAGATTGTTTACCGATAGAACTTAATACTGCACAGGTTGAACCGTCAAAACCTAAATCGCCATGATTATAGCCAATCTCATTGACCACATTACGCACCAACTCTTCTTGGTCAACCCAAGCGGTGGTAGAAATTTCGCCACCCAGTACCACCATACCTGTTTTAATAAAGGTTTCGCAAGCTACACGAGCTTTAGGGTCTTGTTTGATTATTTCATCTAACATCGCATCAGAAATCTGGTCGGCAATTTTATCTGGGTGTCCTTCAGAAACGGATTCGGAAGTGAATACTGTTGTTTTCATTTTTTGTTCCTCTAATGTTGTAAGTATTGAGGTACGGAAGTTATATGCGGGAAGATAAATTAGATGCTTCTCGCTTTAGCCGTACTTATAACGCGCCCGCAAGCTGAAAAATTCAAATCGGCGCTTAGTTCAGAGACTATTCTCTTATAATTATTAATTAGTTGCAAGTTTTTTGGGTTCTTTCGGATTCCTACGGCACTAAATTCGGTTTAAATTTGTGCCGTAGGCTGTGATTTGTTTGAAGGCAAGTTTGAGGTGGTTTATTTTTGTTCAATAAACTTTATAAGTGCTTCTTTGGTAGGAATAACTTTTTCAATGGCGGTAATTTTTTTATCAGATAAATAAACTAGCACAATTGCTTCTTCATCAACACCGACTCTATAAGGTGCTGCGATACTTTTATCTTCAAAAATTAACACGGTATGTTTAAAATCTTTAAGACCTGGCATGATAAACAAGTTTTTGATTAAAGTAGGAGCAGCGCTCACATCTGAAACGAAAATAGCATTGTTATCTTTAAGATAACTTGCCGGTTTGGTTTCTAAATAATCATTAATAGAGTGAGATGAATCTTTTTCAAAGGCAAACATTATTTTTCTCGTATCAGCATTGATACCATGCTCTGTGCCAAATTGATCATTAAGTTTAAAGTTTTCTAAACTTGCACCAATAACTAAATTAGGCTCTATATTTTCATCGATGGTTTTTTCACTACAACCTGTTAAGAGTAAAAAAAGTAAAGGTATTGAAGCAAAAATTGAGGTAGTTTTCATGTTTATATCCTGTCATTAATTAAATTACATTTATTATAAGATGTTCTTATGGCAGTTGTGGGTTTTTTTGTAAATTGATTTTTTTTAAAAATAGTGTAAAATCAATCGCTTTTTTTAAATACAGGCAAATTTATGTCGCAAGTAAACTCTTCTGAATCAAATAGTCCGTTAGTGGGCGTGATTATGGGCTCAAAATCTGACTGGCCAACCATGAAAGAAACGGTTGTGATGTTGGAGAAATTTAGCGTCCCTTACGAAGTTAAAGTCGTTTCGGCGCATCGTACACCAGATTTAATGTTTGAGTATGCAGAGCAAGCAGAGGCACGTGGGCTAAAAGCAATCGTTGCAGGGGCTGGCGGTGCGGCGCATTTACCAGGTATGGTGGCGGCGAAAACGCTTGTACCTGTATTGGGTGTACCGATTCAATCAAAAGCTTTAAGCGGTAAAGATTCTTTATTATCAATTGTACAAATGCCTGGAGGAATTCCCGTTGCAACGCTTGCCATTGGTGAAGCTGGTGCAAAAAATGCTGGTATTCTTGCCGCGCAAATCGTCGGCAATGAGCTGGTCGAAATTCGTCAAGCAGTGCAAGCATTCAGAACCGAGCAAACAGCAACAGTTTTAAATAATTCAGACCCAAGATTATAAATTATGACTGCAATATCAAAGAAAATCGGTGTAATCGGTGCAGGGCAATTAGGCAGAATGATGGCATTAGCTGGTTACCCACTTGGTCAAAAATTTGCGTTTTGCGGTAATACTAATGAAGAGCCTGCCGCAATGCTTGGTAATATACACATTGAAAAAGATTGTGCGATTAACACGCTTGCAAAATACGCCGATGTAATTACTTATGAAAGTGAAAATACCTCTGTTGAACAAGTCAGAGAAATTGCTAAAACGGTGCCAGTTTTTCCTGCAGAAAAATCACTTTATATTTCTCAGCACCGTGGCAGAGAAAAATCTTTATTTAATCAGCTTGATATACCGTCAGCCCCTTATCAAATCGTAAATTCTTTAAAAGAGCTGGTTCTAGCAGTCACTAAAATTGGCTTACCCGCCGTTTTAAAAACCACCACGGAAGGTTATGATGGCAAAGGACAGTTTGTTTTAAAAGAAAATACACAAATAGAGCAAGCATGGCAAGAAATTGGCAATCGAGAATTAATTTTAGAGGGCTTTATTAATTTTAATCGTGAACTTTCTATTATTGCCGTTAGAAATGAAGATAATGAACATGTTTATTATCCTCTAGTTCAAAATATTCATCATGAAGGTATTTTGCGTTATACCATTGCTCCAGCACAAGAAATTAGTGAAGACGTACAGCAAACTGCCGAAATTTACATGAAAAAATTGCTCGATGAATTAGATCATGTCGGCGTGCTTACCTTAGAATTATTCGAGACCGATACTGGCTTATTCGTCAATGAAATGGCTCCTAGAGTACATAACTCTGGTCACTGGACAATGGAAGGTGCTGAAACCAGTCAGTTTGAAAATCATGTTCGTGCAATAACAGGCATGCCTTTGGGTTCAACAGCACCTAAACAAACATTTACGGCAATGGTTAATATTATTGGTAAAACAGGTGATTTGAATCGTGTTCTAGCCATGTCGAATGCTCATCTTCATCTTTATGACAAAACAGAAAGAAAAAACAGAAAACTAGGTCATATCAATATATTATCCAATTCAGCAGAAGAGCTGTTTAAAACTTTAGAAAAATTAGAATCATTTTTGCCTAAATAAACTATATTTTTTAGTATTATTATCACTTATAAATTAAATCAAGAATAATAAAATGAAAGAAGTTTTTGAAAAGTTAGGATTATTTTACCTTGGTAAAGATGTTGATAAAAATACACTTGATGCAACAGATGCACTAACGCTATTAAAAAACAAAAACTTTACGACCCATGCCACGATTATTGGTATGACAGGCAGTGGTAAAACTGGGCTTGGCATCGGTATTATTGAAGAAGCTACGCTTGATAATATACCTTCACTCATTATTGATCCTAAGGGAGATATGGGTAATCTATGCCTTACTGACCCAGAGTTTTCTTCCTCATCATTCGCGCCTTGGGTAGAAGATGAAGCCAATACCAAAGCTGAAAACCTAGCCGATTACGCTGAAAAAATAGCCAATGTTTGGAAAAACGGTACGGCAAGCCATCATCAAGATTCGGTACGGGTTGCTAAGTTCCACAAGGTTCAAAAAACAATCTACACACCAGGCAGTAGTGCAGGGGTTAGCGTTAATGTTTTAAGCTCTCTTGATGTTCCGCCTAGCCAAATTATTGAAGATAGTGATAGTTTTGCTTCTTATCTCAATAGTACCGTCAGCAGTT
This sequence comes from uncultured Piscirickettsiaceae bacterium, assembly GCA_964597465.1. Classification (GTDB taxonomy): domain Bacteria; phylum Pseudomonadota; class Gammaproteobacteria; order Thiomicrospirales; family Thiomicrospiraceae; genus Hydrogenovibrio. The sequence goes on from CAZQYD010000010.1 coordinate 13,710, forward strand.
TATTATCGTTAATTGGCATTGAAGCCGACCCCGTTGAATCGAAAGAATATATTTTATTAGCACAACTTTTGACCCAATCATGGCAGGAAGGAGAAAGCCTAAGTTTAGAAGATTTAATTGGACGAATTATTAGCCCGCCATTTACCAAAATAGGCGTGTTGCCTTTAGATGATTTTTATCCGCAATCACAGCGTTTTAAATTTGCAACCCGTTTTAATTCAATTATATCCTCACCAACATTTAAAACATGGCTAGAGGGCGAAACCCTAGATATTCAGAAATTACTTTACGATGAAAGTGGTAAAGCAAAAGTCGCTATTTTTTCTATCTCACACCTAAGTGATGAGGAGCGCATGTTTTTTGTTACGCTATTACTGAATAAATTCATCGCATGGATGCGTCGTCAAAGTGGTACCTCCGCATTAAAAACATTATTGTATATGGACGAAATTTACGGTTTTTTCCCACCTATCAAAAACCCACCGAGTAAAGAGCCGATGTTATTGTTATTAAAACAAGCCCGTGCCTATGGTGTCGGTGTAGTTTTAAGTACCCAAAACCCAGTCGATTTAGATTATAAAGGACTTTCCAATATGGGAACTTGGTTTATTGGACGACTGCAAACCTCACAAGACATTGCAAGAGTAATTGATGGTCTAGGCGGTAAGGTAGGCTCTAGTTTTGATAAAAATGAAATTAAAACACTGATTGCAAATCTAAAAAAACGTACCTTTTTCTTAAAAAGTGCTCACCTTGATGATATACGCTTATTTGGTACGCGTTGGGTGATGAGTTATCTAAAAGGGCCGCTAAAACGAGCAGAAATATCTGTATTGATGAACACTCAAAAAAGCAAATTATTAACGAAACCAGTTGTCGCTAAGGTTAAAAAAACAGCCATACCAGAAGGCTTTAGTCGTCAGCCAATATTAGATAGCACTATTCCGCAATATTTTATGCCAGATTTACAGCAAACAGGGCAGTTCATTGCTGAGTTAAAAGCACAAGCAACCGTTAATTTTTTTAATCAAACCAGAGGAATTGATGAGCAAGAAAAGTTCTGTTTAACGTTAGAACTAGAGCAACAGCAGCGTTCAGTTGATTGGGCTGAAGCCTATAACGATAAAGAAGCTAAAAACTGTTTTAATCGCTTGCCGATTGAAGCTGCTGAAAAGGCAAGTTTTGGCGACGTACCAACAATTATTAGCGAAGATAAGAAACTAAGAAATACCACTAAATTACTAAAAGATTGGCTATATCATGAAAATAAATTAGAACTTTATCGTTGTAAATCGCCTAAGTTAGAATCGGCACCTTATGAGACATTAATGGATTTTAAAATAAGACTTGCTGACCAACTAAACAATAATAAAGAAATTGCCATTGAAAAACTACAACAACAATTTGCAAGAAAAGAAAAAACCTTTACTCGCCGTTTAGACACCGCATTAGAAAAGTTAGAAAAAGAACAAGCCGATAAAACGGGTTCATTCCTAAAAATAGGCATTACCATCCTAGGAGCATTATTTGGAAAATCAACCGCCTCAATCGGTACAGCAGGTACTCGAATATTAAAAGAACGAGGTGACGTTAGTCGTCAAGAAGATCGAATTCAACGCATTGAAGATGACATTCAAGAACTAGAAGAGGAGTTGGAGGATAGAATCGATAGTCTTGTTGAAAAGTTTGATATTGATTCTGTCGATATTGAAGAATTTGCAATCAAACCTAGAAGAACAGATATCCAAATTCAAAATATAGCAATTATTTGGAAGCCTGTCTGAACCTCCAAAATACTATCTCTTTGTTTGCATAGACCGTGCGACAAGAAGCATGTA
>CAZQYD010000010.1:15557-15807 GCA_964597465.1 uncultured Piscirickettsiaceae bacterium
GTGCAAAAGTTCAAACTTGAAGAGTATTTTAAAAAAGAAATGACAAAAGAAGATAGAAATGAAGCAATACTAAAGGCTTATCAGGATGGTTTTATGCAGAGCGAGATTGCAAGGTTTTTAGAGTTAAGTGGTGCAGGAGTTAGTAAAATATTGAAAAAGTTAATAGTTGCACTCTGACCCCTAGTTTTTGTTTTAAATACCTTTTTCCAAATGAAGGGTAAATTCTAATTTTTTTAATATCTTTGTTTGT
>CAZQYD010000011.1:0-15282 GCA_964597465.1 uncultured Piscirickettsiaceae bacterium
CTGAAAACTTGGCGTTGCCAGAATTTTAATCAGTTGTTAAGTGTCTCCTTAAGAAGCGTTTAGAGAGGAACTCCAAGGTTAAATTGGAATACCTGAGTTTTGTCACCTTCACGGTCGTTAAGTGGTCTTGCAAAGCTAAAGCTTAGCGGTCCAACGGGAGTTATCCAAGAAATACCTAAGCCGGTAGACGTTCTAACCCCATCAATTTTAGCCGAATCAGCATCTTGAAAAACATTACCTGCATCTACAAATAAACTTAAACGTAGGTTGTCAGAGGCTTCAACAAATGGCATAGGGAAAATTAATTCTGCAGTTGAAACTGCTCTAAAACTTCCACCAGATGCTCTGGAAGAACCGTCCGTTACCAAATTATAAATGGAACCAAGTGAATTTGGTTCATAGCCACGCACACTACCTATTCCACCTGCATAAAAGTTCTCATAAAATGGAATATCTGAGTTATCATTGTAGCCACTACCATATGACAAGCCTAGTTTCATTTTAAAGGTAAAATTTTTGTTAATTGGTAAGAAAATACTTTCATCAGCAAAGATTTTATAAAATGAAACGTCAGAACTGGTTGGAATGGTAACTTCCGTACTTAAACTTGTTTTTTGCCCTTTCGATGGAAAGTAAAAAGCATTTCTAGTGTCATAGCTCCAGCCAGCCGAAAGTTTAACGGAGTTAAAATGTTTCCCTTTTTCATCAGTATATGCAGAGCAAACGAAGAAGCTATCGTTGCATAATATAGTTTGGTCATCTAGCTTAACGGAAAAAGATAGCTTGCTCCGCTCAGAAATAGGGTAACTAAGGCTAAGGCGAACCCCGTAATTGTTTAACGTGTAATCAGCTCCACGTAACTCCTCAGCATTAATTTCTCTAAAATAAATACCGCCACCTAAAGACACGCCACTATCCGTAAAATACGGGTTTGTAACACCGATATCAAGCGATTTGGTAGACTTACTGAAACTTCCGTTAAGATTCGCTTTATAGCCTGAGCCTAAAACGTTCCTTTCCGTTACACCCACTGTAAAGTTAGCACCATCAATTTGTGAATAACCAATTCCAGCATTGAATGAGCCTGTTGACTGTTCTTCAATCGCAACCACTAGGTCAACTAAGTCATCTGCCACTCTTTTTGTATCAATTTTCGCTTGTTTAAAAAAACCTAAACGATTTAAACGTGCATTAGAACGTCTAACAGCTTTTAAAGAATAGGGAGCGGATTCAAGTTGTCTAAACTCCCTTCTAATCACATGATCTCTTGTGCGAGTGTTACCTTTAATCAAAATTCGTCTAACGTAAACACGTTTTTTAGGTTCTATTCTGAAGTCGATGCTAACGCTACGCTTTTCTTTATCTAATTTGGTAATCGGTTCAATTTTGGCAAAGGCATAACCTTCTTCACTTAAACGATCACGCAATTTATTAACTGTTGCAACAATTCGGCTTCTAGAGTATAGGTCACCCTCGGATATTCGCTGTAATTTTTTAAGAGCATCTTTTTTAATGATTGTCTCACCAGAAAACTTTACCTCTGAAACGTCATATTGAGGACCTTCTACAAAATTAATCGTGATATATACTTTGGTTTTATCTAAGGATAGACTTACTTGGCTGTTCTTGTGTTCAAATTCCGCAAACCCTCTATCCATGTAATAAGATTTTATGGTTTCCTCATCCGAAAGTAACTTAGGTTTTGCGTAGCTGTCTGGGTTACCAAAATTTGCAACGTCTGATAGCAATAAACGACTTTTTAAGCGATCATCATCATAGGTTTTATTACCAACTAGGGTAATTCTGCCAATACCAGCAGGCTTTCCTTCTTCAACATTTACTTTTAAAGATACGCGATTTCTAGGTAATTTTTCTACTAAAATTTCAATTTCAGCAGCATAATAACCTTGGTTTTGGTATTGTCTTCTTAGGTCAACAACAATTTTTTCTAGTTGATTCTTGTTAAAAATACGACCTTTTTTCATACCCAATGTACTCAAAGCGGTTTCTAAGTCTTCGGTTTTAATTAATTCATTGCCTTCAATGGTGATGTCGGCAATTGATGGTCTTTCTAAAACGACAATTTTTAACACTCCGCCAGCTTCTTTATACAGTGCAATATCCTTAAAAAATTTAGTTTGATACAGCTGTTTTAAGCTAATTGCTGAACGATCAGAGTTTAATATATCACCAATCTCAACGGGAAGATAACTGCGTACTGTTTCAAAACTAATACGCTGATTTCCTTCAATAATAATTTCTTTAATTTCAAATTCGTCCGCAGAGACGGACGATATCATTGAAAATAAAAACACAGATAACAAAGTTTTTCTAACCATTGGAAATACGAACCACATCATTAAATATTGCAAAAAACGTTAAACTAAAAATCAGTAACATACCAATTTGTTGTAACACCAACTCTATCCTCATATTTAGAGGACTACCTTTTATTATCTCGATAATATAAAGCATCAAATTCCCACCATCTAGCACAGGAATAGGTAAAAGGTTGAGTATACCTAAACTTAGACTTAAAAGTGCAAGCAAATTAAAAAAAGCACCCCAACCAATTTGTAAAGCTTGTCCAGAATAATCTGCAATACTAATCGGTCCGGAAAGGTTTGAGGCATCAACCTCACCAAATAGCATGCGTTTAATCATGGTTAAACTCAAATCAATTAAATCTACTGAATGCTGGTAGCCCTGCTTAAATGCATCGATAAAACTATAATTTGTCGTGGCACGATAGGGTTCATAGATCGTCTTGTCTAACAGCACTGCCGAACCGAAGTATCCTATACCTGCTTGTTGTTCACTTGAAAAAGGTACGACCGTACGAGAAAAAACGACATTCTCTCTTTCAAAGGAAATACTCAAATTCTTATTCGCACTCGCACGGACAATTGATACAAAAGCATGCCAAGACTCAATCGGCTGTTGATTAACCGTTAATATCTTATCACCCTTTTCAAAGCCTGCTTTATAAGCAGGCGAATCAAGTTTAATTTCACCTAAAACAGCAGGAATAACGGGTAATTTTGGAATAAAACCTAATGGTCTTATTCGCCCTTGTTTTAAATCATTAATATCCAATTCAGACAGCGACAATATAAGCGTTGAAGGCGAAGCTTTTAGCTCAACGGGTTTAATCCTGACCGAAATATTATCTTGCTTGTCCACCAACGCTAGTAAAATACGCTGATCAACTTCTTTCCAGGTATTTACGCGGTGGTTATCAACCGATAGTATCTGGCTAGCATTTGAGCCTTGCCACTCTTTGGACAAGGTGCTTTCAACTTTAGCGGATTCAAAAACAGGTTTAAATCCAGATACACCTGATAAATAAATAAAACTAAAAACAAGCCATGCAAAAATTAAATTTACAAGGGGACCTGCAATCACTACCGCAAATCGGACGAAAACGCTCTGTCTGTTAAAAGCCCTGCTAAAGTCTTCATTTTTTGTAGATGACAAGCTTTCATCACGCTCGTCAAGAAATTTAACGAAACCACCTAAGGGTATCATCGCAACTTTAAAACGCGTTTCGCCACGTTGAAAAGAAAAAATAGCACGCCCAAAGCCAACTGAAAATTCGGTCACTTTAATATTAAACATCCGAGCAACAACATAATGCCCCCACTCATGAATGCTCACTAAAATGCCCATCGCCAAAACAAAACCAGCAATTGACCATAATATCGTCATTTAATAGATGACCATTTGCCAGGTCAATAAATACAAAGGCATTGCGAGTATAAGACTGTCTAATCTGTCTAAGACACCACCATGTCCCGGTAAAATTTGGCTGCTATCTTTCATATTAACTTGTCGCTTTAGAACACTTTCAAACAAATCTCCAAACACAGATAAGGCGGCAATTACCCCTAAAATTAATGCTAATGCCACATATGAAATATTAACAGAAGGTTGTATCCAAATTAAACCAACATACGCAACGATGAAAGATAGCAAAACACCACCGTACACACCTTCCCAAGATTTACCTGGACTAACAAAACTAGCCAGTTTTGTTTTGCCAAATTTTCGACCCGAAAAATAAGCGCCTGTATCAATCGCCCAAATAGTAAAAAAACTTAACAGAATAAGTTGCGGAGAAAAATTAAGTTTCATCGAAATAATCGCGTGATAAAAAGGAAAAACGACTAGTATCCCTAGCAGATATAACCAAACAGGATTAGTGATAAATGCTTCAGCATGCTTTCGTTGAAAAATCACGACGATAGCAATCATTACAACAAGCGGGATAACGAGTAATAAATTTAGGGCGATAATACTTGTTAGAAAAGCATCCAACACAATGACAGACAAAACAAAACTGCTTCCCCAGATTAGTTTATTTATTTTTCTAGTAACCTTAGCAAATCCAGACCACTCATAACCCATTGCAAATACCGCAACAAGAAATAAGACCTGCCACCAAAGAGTGTTTTCTAAAAACAGTGCAATACCCATTCCAACGGCTAAAACAAGTGCCGTTATTATTCTAGTTTTAAGCATTGGTTATCTGCTCACTTGTTTTACCAAATCGTCTTTCTCGTCCGGCAAAAGATTCAATGGCTTTATCAATTGATTTTTCATTGAAATCTGGCCAAAGTTCATCACTAAAATAAAGTTCTGCATAGGCCGTTTGCCAAATCAAAAAATTACTAATTCTTTGCTCCCCACCTGTTCTAATGAGTAGGTCAGGGAGTGGTTGGTCAGATAAAGAAATAAATTGCGAAATATCATCTTCTGTTAATTCAGAAAGTTCTTTGCCTGGATGTTGCACTTGCCAGTTTTTTATCGCATGAATGATATCCAAACGACCACCATAATTAACCGCTATATTTAAGGCTAGCCCAGTATTTTTTGCGGTTGATTTTTCAGCCTTTACGATATGCTCTTGAATTTCTTCAGAAAAGACATTTCGATCGCCTATTATTCGGATACGAATATTATCTTCGTTCATTTTTTTAACTTCTTTTTGCAACAGCACTAAGAACAGCCCCATTAACTTACTGACTTCATCTTGAGGTCTTTTCCAATTTTCAGTACTAAAAGCAAATAGCGTTAAAGATTTTATGTTAATTTCATTGCAATAGGTAACGGTTTTCCGCAGAGCAGAAACGCCCCTTTGATGCCCAACAAAACGTGGCAAAAAACGTTTTTTTGCCCAGCGACCATTACCATCCATGATGATAGCAATATGTTTGGGTAAATTTTTATCAGTTTGTTTTATTAATTTTGCCATAAATATACATCGAGACCTTTGCATAAATGGGGTGTGAATAAAAATGAGATAAATTTTGCCTTATTTTGCCTAAAAAATAAGCGTAATAGCTCGCTACAAGGTGAATTAGCGAAAGCTAAGAGAAGGTGCCCTGGGGTATTGCGTGTTTTTTTAGGTGAAAAAAGGTGGAATTTAGCCATTTTAATTTGTGCATCCATTTATGCAAAGGTCTCACATTAGCCACTCTGCAAATAAAAACGGTCTAGAAGGTAACATCGCATACTAGACCGTACGTACGGTATAACAATATATTATGCCGTAAATTAACTTTCTTTTCAGCTTATATTTCTAACAATACCGCTTCTTTTTCAGCTAACAAACTATCAACCTGCTTTACAAAGGTGTCCGTTTCTTTCTGCACACTGTCTTCAGCACCGCGTAATTCATCATCGGTGATTTCTTTATCTTTATTCAAACCTTTTAAATCCGAATTCGCATCACGACGAATATTACGTATTGCAACCTTAGCCTGCTCCGCTTCTGCTCTTGCTACTTTTACATAATCCTGCCTACGCTCTTCCGTCAGCACTGGCATTGGCAGTCGAATTAAATTACCTGTTGTCGCGGGGTTAATCCCTAGGTCAGATTTCATAATTGCTTTTTGTACTGCACTAACCATAGGTGCTTCCCAAGGTTGAACCGTTAAGGTTCTGGCATCTTCCACATTGATATTTGCAACTTGGCTAATGGGCACTTCAGAGCCATAATAATCAACGGTAACAGAATCTAATATACTTGGGCTAGCGCGTCCTGTTCTAATTTTAGCGAAGTTAGACTCTAAGTTCTCAACTGACTTTGACATTCTTGATTTAGCATCTGTTTGAATTTCATTTATCACATTATTCTCCTAATTTTATCAATTAACTAAAGTGCCTTCTTGCTCACCTTTTACAATCCGAACCACCGCATCTTGCTTAAACATATCAAACACCCGAATCGGCATATCATTTTCTTTGCACAAAATAAATGCGGTCATATCCATAACTTGCAGATTTTTTTGAATAACTTCATCAAAAGATAATTCAGCGTAAAGGGTTGCATTTTTATCTTTCATTGGATCAGCCGAATAAATACCATCAACCTTAGTTGCCTTTAAAACGATATCCGCTTCAATTTCTATACCACGTAAAGCGGCAGCTGAATCGGTTGTGAAATATGGACTGCCAGTACCTGCTGAAAAAATAGTCACGATACCATTACTTAAATCTTTTTTAGCTTGGTTAGCATTGAATGCGACTGAAACGCCTTCTATCGACATGGCTGAATAGACTTTTGCTTCCATGCCCATATCTTCAATTACATCTCTTAGTGCCAATGCATTCATAACCGTTGCCATCATACCCATATGATCACCAGTGGTTCTTTTAATACCTGAACCAGCTATTTGTGCACCACGAAAAATATTTCCGCCACCAACAACCAAACCAACCTCAACACCAATTGACTTCAAAGCTTTCACTTCACCCACCACTTGACGTAACGTTTCGGCATCTAAACCAAAATCGCCGTTACCCATTAAGGCTTCACCGCTGAATTTTAGCAATATTCTTGAATATTTTAATGACACAATATTTCCCTAATTTATTAAACTACGCTGAGTAGTTGCATTTATTTTATAAATAGAGACCTTTAAAAAACCATATTTATAAAATAAATATAAAAAAAGCCATACTCTACGTTTTTACGTAAAATACAGCTTTTTTAAATTCGAACGATTAACCTTTTGCGGCAGCGGCAGCGGCTAGTGCTACTTCTTCTGCAAAGTCCATTTCTTCGATTACGATTCCTGCACCAACTTCTAAACGAATAAATGCAGATACATCTGCACTATTTGCTTTCAGTAGTTTTTCAACAGTTTGATCAGGGTCTTTAATGAAAGATTGTCCAATCAAAGTGATTTCTTGAAGATACTTACGCATACGTCCTTCAATCATTTTTTCGATGATTTCCTCAGGTTTTCCAGAATCAGATGCTTGTTCGATTTGGAACTTACGCTCTTTTTCTAGCATTGCTTGATCAACATCATCTGCCGATACACAAGCAGGATTTGCAGCTGCAACATGCATCGCAATGTCACGCATTAAAGCGTCATCAGCACCCGTCATTGCCACAACAACACCAATTTTCTCACCATGTTGATATTGCCCAATTGCTCCATCAGACTCGATGATTTCAATGCAGCTAACCGCCATGTTTTCACCAATTTTCGCCACAAGACCACGACGAACGATATCAATCGTTTCACCAGATGCCATGTTTTCATTCATTAATGATTCAATATCTGTATTATTGGTCGCTAGCGCAATCGTCGCAATTTCATTTGCGAAATCTTGGAATACGTCGCCTTTGGCAACAAAGTCAGTTTCACAATTTACTTCAGCAATAACGGCTTTTTTCTTATCGTCAGAAATAGCGATTGCGATAATACCTTCAGCGGCAACACGACTTGCTTTTTTGTCTGCTCCAGCCATGCCTTTTTTGCGTAAAAATTCAATTGCATCATCAATGTTACCATCAGTTTCAGTCAATGCTTTTTTACAATCCATCATCCCCGCACCAGTAAGAGTACGAAGTTCTTTAACCATAGATGCTGTAATTGCCATCATATAATTCCTTGTATAAAATTTGAAAAACCCCGCTAAGATTAGCGAGGCTTAGAGTAAAGCCATAAACTAAATTAAGCGTCTGCTTTATCTTCAGCTTTATCTTCTACGAACTCATCGTTTTTAGAAGCCGTGGTAATTGAGCCTTTACCTTCTAAAATTGCATCTGCAACAGAAGAAAGGTATAAGCTAATTGAACGAACTGCGTCATCGTTACCAGGGATTACATAATCTAATCCATCAGGATCATTGTTAGTATCAACAATAGCAACAACTGGAATGCCTAGGTTTTTAGCTTCTTGGATAGCAATTTTTTCATTACCAGAATCGATTATAAAAATTGCATTTGGCATAGCACGCATGTCTTTAATTCCACCTAGAGAAAGCTCTAGTTTAGTTTTTTGACGGGTACGCATTAATGCTTCTTTTTTAGTAATCTTTTCAAAAGTACCATCTTGTTCTTGTACTTCTAATTCTTTAAGACGCTTAATTGACTGCTTAATTGTTTTAAAGTTAGTCAACATACCACCTAACCAACGGTGATCAACGTATGGCATGCCACAACGTTTTGCTTCTTGCTGAACTAATTCGCCAGCCGCTTTTTTAGTACCAACAAATAAAACATTCCCTTTACTTGCTGCAACGCCGCCTAAAAAGTTTAACGCGTCGTTAAACAAAGGAAGGGTCTTTTCAAGGTTGATTATATGAATCTTATTACGAGAACCAAAAATATACTCGTTCATTTTAGGATTCCAATAACGTGTTTGATGTCCAAAGTGAACACCCGCTTCTAGCATTTGGCGCATTGTAACTGTTGCCATTTTATTTCTCCATTTGTTTGGGTTATGCCTCCGCCTATTCAAAAAACGAACCCTTTGACAATTTTAAAAACTAAAACTGCTTAACCTACAACCAAGTAAATTAATTAGGCACCCCGTTTATTTGTTATTAATAAGCGTGCGATATATTTACGAAAACTTTTAAAAAGTTCTCAAGAATTAACCTTAAAAAACCGATGATTTTCTAAGACGCGATTTTATACCATAAAACGACACTAATTTCAAGGCAAGCTAACCCCCCTGGGCACTTTTTAGTGAAAATTTAAGGCTATTGACTAACTTTCTTTATAGTCTATCAAAAATAGACCCTTCCGATGCGGTGAATAGTTTTTCATAAAGCCTTGAAGCATAGGTGTTTGTCATGCCAGAAATGTAATCGCAAATGGCTCTGTATTTTGCTCTTTCTGTTTTCGCATTTTGATATTTTTCAAAGGTGTTTCTCGGCAATAGTGCTTGCGGATTGGCTCTTAACGACTTGAATAAATCTAAGATAATTAACTGCCCCTTGTACTCTATGCCCTTCACTTCAGGTAGCGTGATGACGTGTGTATAGATAAAATCTTTTAACAGCTCCAACACCTCGCTTTCCGCCTTGCCTAATTCTGCTTGGTATCTTAACAAAGGGTGTTCGAATAATTCGTTTTCGGTTATTTTTACGCTCTCAATCATGATACCGACCATTTTACTAATCGCATGTTTTCTGCCTTTGGAGCGCCCGCTAAATAGCCGGTCTGACATTTCGCTATCCCATAGTTGATGTTTTTTAAACACCGGATGATTCATTACCTCTTGATTCCATAGCTCTTTTTGAAGCAGATTAATTGCCACCGCATCTTCTAAATCATGTATGCCATAGGCAATATCATCTGCAACCTCCATAATGGTGGTATCGAGTGCTTTATATTGTGTTGAATCATGCCCTTTTTCATTGGCTTTTAACTTGGTAAAAGTTTCGATATCTTTCGGCGTAAACAAACCAAAAATCCAATCAAAAACCTCTTTTTCATCACTGTAAATACTTTTCGGTGGACGCCACTCTTGCATACTCAGCGTTTTAAAATCTAACGTATCCTGTTGTTTTCGTTTTGCCGTGTAGTCAATATCATTTTCAATCACGTCATCGTAAATTTTAGGGTATTTTAAAACCCCTAAGCAAGCACGCCTTGAAAGGTCTATGCCATTATTAGGTGTATATTCACCCAGTTTAGAAATAATACGTAGCGTTTGAGCATTACCCTCAAAACCACCATGATTACGCATCATATAATTAAGAGCCGTTTCCCCACCGTGCCCAAATGGCGGATGTCCTAAATCGTGAGCCAAGCAAATCGCCTCAATCAAATAAAAAGACGGCAACCAATTCATATACGCCTGCCCTTCACCAACCGTAATTAGCTGTTCGATTAATCCTGAGCCAATTTGTGCAACCTCCATAGAATGAGTTAAACGAGTACGATAAAAATCTGATTCGTTAAGCCCAAAAATTTGTGTTTTAGCCTGTAACCGACGAAATGATGCAGAATGAATCACCCTCGCTCTATCTCGTTGATAGATAATCCGCTCCTCTCTTGAGGGAGTTTTTGCGAGAAAATCGCTGTATCGCTGTGTCCAATCTGACTCGGGTTGACTTTCGTTTGCTTGCATTTTGAATAAAATCCGTGTTTTAATAACTTAACTCATTATAAATACTTGGAAATTAATATGCTAAATTTTTTTATAATCCTTGGCGTAGTGTTCACGATGGTTAGCTGTTCTAATGCCAAGCTAGACACCTGCAAAGAAAAAGCCAGTAAACTTTGGGACAATCATAAAACAGCAACTAAAGCGGATAATAAACCCTACTGGAATGCGATAAAACGCTGTGAAAAAAAATATAATAAATAACGACACAAATTAAGGAGTCGCTTAATAACTAGCCTAACTGTTTTTTGATTTTATCCGCCACCCGAAACGAGTTGGCGTAGATAGTAAAGGTTGGTGTAACACTGCCGCCGTTTGGCATGAAGCTACCGTCTGTTACGAATAAGTTTTCTGTGCCATGTACCCGACAATCTGGGTCTAGGGCGGAGGTTTTTGGGTCTTTACCAAACCGTAATCCGCCTGCGATTAAATTAGAGGTAGGCGAACTGTATGCATTGCCCGACACTTCCGATGCACCCATTTCGTGCATCACTTGTTTGCCTTTTTCAACTAGATAGTTTGCTACTTTCAAGTCATGCGGATGAAAACCTGCTTTCACTTTTGCGACAGGTGAACCCCAAACGTCTTTATTGCCTTTGTCTAGCGAAACAAAGCAGTCATCATTCGTCAACCAGTCACAAAACACTTCATATTTGAAATCTTTACGTTGGGTGAAGTGCTTTTTAATGCGTTGTTTTAGCTTGGTTCCCCAAATTAATTGTCCGTTTTCACGGCGTAGTTCAGTTGCTTCGGATGTTGGGCTAGGCGGATCAAACACAAAATCTAAGGTGCCGCCTTTAACCCGTTTACCAAAGCTTTTTTCGTCATCAATAACATACCAATCTTGTAATGCTCGATTAAAGAATGGGCCTCTAACGCTTAAATCTCTTGCCTGTTGCTCGGTAAAGTTCGCTAAATTAAATACGCCATGCCCTATTCCACCAGCACAGCAATGCAGGTTTTTGCCAATTTGATTGTATTTGTTGCCAATACCGTTGGGATGTTGTTTGGTTTGCGAACTGAGTAATAATCGACTTGATTCAATGGAGTAGCAAGCGACCACCACAATTTTTGCATTCACTTTAATGGTTTGCTTTTGTTGGTCATAATAATCAACCGAATCGGCATTGCCTTTTGCATCGGTATTAATTTGATACGCTTTTGCCCAAGGAATAATGGTTAGGTTTCCTGTCTGCATTGCCCTATCTAACAACGCGGCACGCGAGCTGGCTTTCGCTCCTGAATGACAGCCGTAACTACCGCAATAGCCTGAATATTCGCAGGAATTACGTCCATTGTGTGGTTTTGACAGAATGCCTCTCGCCATCGGTAAAGGGTGAAAGCCGAGGTTCTTGCAGGACTTATCAAACCAGCTTGAGATTGGGTGCTCGGCGGTGGGTGGAAAAGGATAATCTGCGGTGGAACGGGGTTCAAGGTGCGGATGTTTAACGACCCTGCCAGAAACCCCGATTAGCTGTTCAACCTTGGCATAATAAGGTTCTAGCTCTTCATAGCTAATCGGCCAATCAACGGTATTTGCTCCGTCTATTTTGCCAAATTCTGACAGCAAGCGAAAATCCTCAGGCTTCAAACGATGAAAATAAGCACTCATAAAATTAGACGCACCGCCCACTAAACTGCCGCCCCAAAACTGTCCCGTTTCAGCGTTTGACCAGCCGCCTTCGCCATCTGGTTCTTCTAACACATGGCGTTCAAATTTAGTGTTTGAACGAAAGGTATCATGGCGAGATAACTGTTCATCTTTAAAGAAATTATCCTCATTATACCAGCCACCTTTTTCTAAGATAACCACCGAATAGCCAGCCTTGGAAAGTTCATAAGCAACTGGGCCCGCACCCGCCCCACTGCCGAGAATACAAACATCATATTCTTTAATTTTATTTTTAGACATCTCCCACAACCTTATAATTTAAATAAGTTTGTTGTTTGTTTGGTCGTGGAAATCCTGGCTGATGTTTTAGCCATTTCCAACCAATACCATTCGGGTTTCCGCCATAAGCAGGGTCTAGTAATAACGCTTCTAAAAGATAGTACAAAATTAGCGATAACCAGTTTTCACCAAATGAAGAGCGTTCAATTTTAACCAGCATGTCATGTTGCTGTTCAGATGACAAGGCGATAAAGTCTTTCCCTAATACATCTTGCGTAAATACGTCAACACTCACCAAGCCTTTAATCAAATAAGCAGGGTCGCCATCGGCTAAATTATTAGGATCTTGCAACGCCCATTGCAAATATTGCAAAGCATTTAAATCCGCTGCTGACGGCCCGTCGCCATCATCGGGAAAAAGTATTTGCTGAACCGCACGCATGGTCTGTTGTTGATGTAGGGTAAAAGTATCGCCATTCGATTTTAGCTTAGCAAACACAGGCTTGCTACCAAGGATACCCGACAAAAACCCAGCAGATGCCGACAATTTTAAAAACTCACGACGAGTTAAGCCACTCTCATAAGCCGCTACGCCTTTTGTTGAATCCTTTAAAATAGTATCCGCATTAATAATCGAACAATCCACAACTTCTCCTCAAAAGTTTCTATCTTTATATTAGACCCTATTTTAAAGCTAAAATTCCCTAAAAAGTGCCCAGGGGGGTATAATTTTTACGACTAGATAAGGAATAATTAATATGAATACGGCATCATTTTTAAAAGAATTAGAGTTTTCAGATAAAGGCGTGGTCATTAAAGCCTTAATTATCAGTGACTTTGGGCGAGAAATCCGCATTACCTTCAAAAAAGACCAAATCATGAAGGAGCATAAAACCCAATATCCGATTACCGTTATGACGCTACAAGGCAGTATTGAATTTAGTATTGGCGACGAAAAAACTATTCTAAATTCAGGTGATATTATCGCCGTTGACGGCGGAATCATGCACGAACTTAAAGCACTAGAACAATCGGTGGTTAAATTAAGTTTACATAAAAATGATAGCGTTGAACGGGTTCAGAAAGTAGCAACTGAATAATTATCGCAAAAAATGATAGAATATCCAGCTAAATTTACAAGGACAAAACCCACCGATGAAAACTTCCCGTTTACTACTTGCAACCACTCGTGAAACCCCTGCTGATGCAACCGTCATCAGTCACCGTTTAATGTTAAGAGCGGGCCTAATCCGCCCTGTTGCAGGTGGTTTGTATAATTGGTTGCCGACAGGTTTACGTGTCTTACGTAAAGTTGAGAACATAATCCGTGAAGAAATGAACAATGCACAAGCACAAGAAGTTTTAATGCCTGTTGTTCAGCCAATGGAATTGTGGCAAGAATCGGGACGTGCAGATGAATACGGTGCTGAATTATTACGTATTAACGACCGTCACGGTCGTGAGTTTGCTCTAGGTCCAACCCATGAAGAAGTTATTACCGACCTAGTGCGTAATGAAATCCGTAGTTACAAGCAATTGCCGATGAATTTCTACCAAATACAAACCAAATTCCGTGATGAAATTCGTCCACGATTTGGGGTGATGCGTTCACGTGAATTTATCATGAAAGACGCCTATTCTTTCCATATGGATAAGGATTCATTAGAAGAAACCTACCAACTAATGTACGAAACTTACAATCGTATCTTTAGCCGTATCGGTTTAGATTTTAGACCTGTGCAAGCTGACACGGGTTCTATTGGTGGTGATGCCTCACACGAATTTCATGTGCTTGCCGATTCTGGCGAAGACGATATTGCCTTTTCAACAGGCTCAGATTTTGCCGCTAATGTTGAACTAGCAGAGGCACTTGCACCACGTGCTACAAGAGCGGAAGCAACTGCAGAACTCACAAAAGTTGCCACACCAAATAAACATAGCATCGAAGAAGTTTGTGATTTTCTTCAACTCAAGAAAAAGAAAATCATCAAAACATTACTGGTTAAAGGCGCGACTGAACAACACCCAATCGTTGCACTGGTAATTCGTGGCGACCATCAACTAAATGAAATCAAAGCTGAAAAACTAGACCTAGTCGCAGAGCCATTTGAAATGGCAACCGATAAAGAAATTTTTACCGCAATAGCTTGTAAAGCAGGTTCAATCGGCCCTGTTAATACAACGATTCCTGTTATCGTTGACAGAACCGCCGCGAACTGTGCAGATTTTGTTTGCGGTGCGAACGAAGATGGCTTTCATTTTACTGGCGTAAACTGGGATAGAGATGTTACTCCAAGCTTAATTGCTGACATTCGTAATGTGGTCAAAGGCGACCCAAGTCCATGTGGTAAAGGAAAAATCGAAATAAAACGAGGAATTGAAGTTGGGCATATTTTTCAACTAGGTAACAAATACTCAACCGCACTCAATGCCACCGTCCAAAACGAAAGTAGTCGTTCACAAATATTAGAAATGGGCTGTTACGGCATCGGTGTCACTCGCATTGTGGCGGCGGCTATCGAACAAAACCATGACGACAAAGGCATTATTTGGCCAGAAAGTATCGCACCCTATCAAGTCTGCATCGTGCCAATGCAAATGCACAAATCACCACGCACCGAAAAAGCCGTTATGGAACTATACAACACACTATTAAAAATGGGTGTTGAAGTGCTACTAGACGACCGCAAAGAAAGACCTGGCGTGATGTTCAACGACATGGAGTTAATTGGTGTTCCGCATCGAATCGTTATCGGCGAACGTGGGCTAGACAAAGGTGAAATAGAATACAAACACCGCCGAGATGAAAAACCACAAGACATTAAAGAAGACCTATTTATGGACTTCTTAAAAGAAAAACTAGGGTTATAGGAACTTTCCGCTATTTCTACCCCTTTACAGGGTAAAAAATGCCCAGGGGGGTATAAAAAGCAGTGTTACCCCCCCTGGGCACTTTTTAGCAGAAAAGAGCCTCTT
>CAZQYD010000012.1:0-14898 GCA_964597465.1 uncultured Piscirickettsiaceae bacterium
GCTCAGAAAGAGCGCTCAATTCCTTTTCATACTTCTTAACTTCAGGCATATGGCGTGCTAGTTTTGTTAAAGATGTATCGTTCATGCTGTATCCTGTTTTAAGATTATTATACTTATCTGTTTCTAAGCAACTTTAGTGCCAATCATTTTTTGTACCCAACCTTTAAAGCATTATTTTACCAGTCTAAAATCGTTTAAAAACTGTTTTTTTAACCCTAGCATTGCTTTTGAAGCGTAAAAAGTGCCCAGGGGGGTATGTCAGGTCGTAAAATAACCTTTTCTAAGCGTTGAATTTGGTTATAATCATGGGTTAATTTTTTAAACTAAAAGCTGATTTTTACTATGTCTGATTTTGCTAAAGAAGTTTTACCGATTACAATTGAACATGAGATGGAACAATCTTATCTTAGTTATGCAATGAGCGTTATTATCGGACGAGCCTTGCCTGATGTGCGTGATGGTTTGAAGCCTGTGCATCGTCGTGTTTTGTTTGCGATGAATGACCTGGGTAATGGTTGGAATAAATCTTATAAAAAATCAGCACGTATTGTCGGTGACGTGATTGGTAAATATCACCCACACGGTGATACCGCAGTTTATGACACGATGGTTCGTATGGCTCAGCCATTTTCACTACGTTATATGCTGATTGACGGGCAGGGTAACTTCGGTTCGGTTGATGGGGACGCTCCTGCGGCGATGCGTTATACCGAAGTCAGAATGTCTAAAATTGCTCACGAATTATTAGCCGATTTAGATAAAGAGACCGTTAATTTTACGCCTAACTATGACGGTTCTGAACATGAACCTGATGTGTTACCTACCCGTGTTCCTAACTTATTGGTGAATGGTTCGTCTGGAATTGCGGTTGGAATGGCAACCAATATCCCGCCACATAACTTGAATGAAGTGGTGAATGCGTGTTTAGCATTAATTGAAAATCCCGACTTGGATGTCGCGGCTTTGATGGAATATATTCCCGGCCCAGACTTTCCAACATACGGAATTATTAATGGCACACAAGGCATTCGTGAAGCTTATGAAACAGGGCGTGGTCGCGTTCGAATCCGTTCTAAGGTGGACGTTGAAACCGATGGTTCTGGAAAATCTGCAATTATCGTTCATGAGCTTCCATATCAAGTGAATAAAGCAAAATTAATCGAGCGAATTGCGGAATTAATAAAAGACAAAAAAATTGAAGGAATCACTGCATTACGAGATGAGTCTGATAAAGACGGCATGCGTGTGGTGATTGAAGTTCGCCGTGGTGAAGTACCAGAAGTTATTATCAACAATCTTTACAAGCAAACTACCATGCAAACGGCGTTTGGTGTCAATATGGTTGCGTTGATTGATGGTCAGCCTAAACTGCTTGGTTTAAAACCGATTTTAAATGCCTTTATCAAACATCGTCGTGAAGTGGTGACGCGTCGCACGATTTACGAACTACGTAAAGCTCGTGAAAAAGCACATTTGTTAGAAGGTTTAACGGTTGCCTTGACCAGTATTGATGAGATGATTGAATTAATCAAAGCATCACCCAGCCCATCGGTTGCAAAAGAACGTATGCTTGAGCGTGAATGGGCAATTGGTGAAGCTGAAAAGTTACTTGAAAATGTTGAGCTTAAAGACATTCGTCCAGAAGATTTACCAGAAGGGTTTGGAGCAGAGGGCAGTATTTATAAGTTATCGCCAATTCAAGCACAAGCTATTTTGGAAATGCGTCTTCACCGCTTAACGGGTTTAGAACAAGATAAAATCATTGCCGAATATCAAGGGTTAATCCTTCAAATCGCAGGGTACTTAGAAATTCTACGCAACCCTGATCGTTTAACCGCTATTATTAAAGAAGAGCTTTTAGAGGTGCTTGAAAATTTTGGTGATGCAAGACGTACCGAAATTGACCACAACTATTTAGATTTAGATTCTGAAGACTTAATTGCACAAGAAGACAGAATTGTCACCCTGTCACAAGACGGCTATATCAAAACCCAACCACTTTCTGACTATCAAGCTCAGCGACGTGGTGGGCGTGGTAAGTCTGCCAGTAAAATGAAAGAAGATGATGAAGTAGGGCAGTTATTAGTGGCAAGCACGCATGATATGTTGCTGTGTTTCTCAAACCGTGGACGTTTATACTGGATTAAAACTTGGCGTTTACCACTTGCCAGTCGTGGTGCGAAGGGTAAACCAATTGTTAATGTATTACCTGTTCAAGACGATGAATATATTACTTCAATCTTGCCAATATCAGAGTTTGTTGATGACCACTATGTGTTTATGGCAACTAAAAAGTCAACCGTTAAACGTGTTGCACTAACTAATTTTTCTCGTCCAAGAGCAAACGGTATTATTGCCGTCAACTTACGTGAAGATGATGAATTAGTTGGTACTGCATTAACCGACGGCGAACAAGAAATTATGATGTTCAGCAATATTGGTAAAGCAATTCGTTTTGATGAAAATGATATTCGGGTGATGGGTCGCCAAGCCAGTGGTGTGAGAGGAATGCGTTTGCAAGAAGATATGTCTATTATCAGCATGCAAGTTGCGCGCCCAGATACATTAATCCTAACCGTTACAGAAAATGGTTTTGGTAAATGTACGCCAGTTGATGATTATTCAACCATCAAACGTGGTGGTTCGGGCGTAATTTCTATTAAAACTTCTGAGCGTAACGGCAATGTAGTTTCATCGGTTTCGGTAACAACAGACCAAGAGGTAGTGCTAATTACCAATAAAGCGACTCTAGTTAGAACGCGAGTCTCTGAAATTTCTGTTGTGGGTCGTAATACGCAAGGTGTTAAATTAATTAATGTTGGTAAAGGCGAATTGGTTGTCGGAATTGCGGTTGTTGATGTTGCCGATGAAGAGGTACTTTTAGATGCTGAAGAGAATGATAATGGGCTTGATAGTCAACAAGTTACTAGGGATAGTTCTGAGAGTGGTACGGAGAGTAATCTTTAAACGATGAGAATATTTAATTTTAGTGCCGGTCCTGCCATGCTGCCAGAAGCAGTGATGCAAAAAGCACAAGCTGAGTTTTTAGATTGGGATAATACCGGCATGTCGGTGATGGAAATTAGTCATCGTAGTAAAGAATTCATGCAATTAGCCGCTAAAATGGAAGCGGATTTGCGTGATGTGATGAATATACCAGCTAACTATAAAGTTATTTTTAAACATGGTGGAGCATCGTTACAGTTTGCAGCAATTCCATTAAATTTAGTCGGCAAAAATGACACGATGGATTATGTTAATTCAGGTGTTTGGTCTGCAAAAGCGATTAAGGAAGCAAGTCGTTTTTGTCATGTTAATGTCGTTTCTACGTCGGAAACAGATTTACCAGATTACAGCGAAATGAATTTTAGTCAAGATGCTAAATTTTTGCATATCTGCCAAAATGAAACTATTACGGGCGTAGAATTTCAAGACCTACCAAAGGTTGATGTGCCGATTATTTCAGATTTTTCCTCAACTATCTTGTCTCGTCCCATCAACGTATCAGATTATGGTGTGATTTACGCAGGTTCGCAGAAAAATATTGGTCCAGCAGGATTGGCGATTGTTATTGTTCGCGAAGACCTATTAGGAAATGCACGAAAAAATACGCCTGCACTGATGAATTGGCAAACTTACGCCGATAATGATTCGATGTTTAATACCCCATCAACTTATGCATGGTATTTAGCAGGTTTAGTTTTTGAATGGATAAAAGAAAAAGGTGGCGTTGCGGCGATGGCTGAAATCAATCAGCGTAAAGCAGAAAAACTTTACCAAGCGATTGATGACTCAACGTTATTTTATAATGAAATTAATCCACGGGTTCGTTCTTGGATGAATGTCTCTTTCAAATTACGTAATACTGATTTGGAAGAAGATTTTTTAGAAGAGTCTAAAGCGGTAGGTTTATTGAATTTAAAAGGACATAAAGCCTACGGCGGAATGCGTGCTAGTATTTATAATGCAATGCCAGAAGAAGGCATTGATACACTGGTTGATTTTTTAAAATCTTTTGAAGAAAAAAACAAATAATTTTATGAATATTTCAGAGCAAGAAAAGCAACAGCTAACTAATATTCGTGATGACATTGATGCGATTGACCAGCAAATACAATCATTGATTTCACAAAGAGCAGCCTGTGCTCAAAAAGTGGCAGATATTAAAACCCAAGGTGGTAAAGTCGAAGCGGTTTTTTATCGCCCAGAGCGTGAAGCTCAAGTGTTACGAGAAGTAAAAGTTCGTAACAACAGCTTGCTTTCTGATGATGATATGATTCGAATGTTTCGTGAAATCATGTCAGTTTGCCTAGCATTAGAACAACCTTTAAAAGTAGCATATTTAGGACCTGAAGGCAGTTATTCTCATGCCAGCGTACTCAAACAATTTGGTTCTTTTGCACACCCGTATGCGGTTTCTTCAATAGAAAATGTATTTGAGTCGGTCGAAAAAGGGGATGCAAATTATGGTTTAGTACCTGTAGAAAATTCTTCGGAAGGGGTGGTAAAACAAACTCAGAATGCATTAATCAATACAAATTTAAAAATTACAGGTGAAATAGAACTCGCAATACATCATTGTTTATTATCAAAAAACAAAGACTTAACGGCGATAACCAAAGTGATTGCACATCAACAAGCGTTAGGGCAGTGTGAAGTATGGTTACATAATAATATGCCTTGGGCAAGCGTAGAGTCCGTTGACTCCAATGCAATCGCCGCACAAATGGCACAAGCCGATGATTCGCTAGGAGCGATTGCATCAGAGCAAGCCGCACAGTTGTATGAGTTGAAAATACTTGAATCGAATATCGAAGACCAAAGTGATAATACCACTAAATTTTGGGTAATAGGGAATGAAGAAACGGATGCTAGTGGAGATGATAAAACCGCAATGGTTTTATCAATGCCAAATAAGTCTGGAGCATTAATGGATGTGCTGGAAAGCTTTGCAAGCCGTAATATCTCAATGAAACGAATTATTTCTGTTCCCTCTAATGATGTGAAGTGGGACTATCTCTTTTTCATTGATGTCGCAGGACACCAACAAGATGAATCATTAAAAAATGCCTTGGAAGAAATTAAACATAAAACCGCATTCTTTAAACTATTAGGTTCATTTCCGACCTCTCCCTTTAGCCGATAATCTAAAAAGTTAGCAAACATGTCATTATTTGATAAGCAAATTCAACCACAGATAGCCGATGTTAGCCCTTATGTTCCAGGCAAACCAATCGCTGAGTTACAACGTGAATTAAACTTAACGCGGGTTTCTAAATTAGCGTCAAACGAAAACCCATTAGGAGCGAGTGTAAGAGCTAAAAAATCAATTCAAGACTTATTGGCTGACATCGCAAGATACCCAGACGGCAGTGCATTCGAATTAAAAAAATCACTTGCTCGCCATTTAAACTTAACGGAAAATCAATTTTCGATTGGCAATGGCTCGAATGAATTACTTGAGCTAGTAGCACGAATATTTGCATCCCAAGGAGATGAGGTTTTATTTTCTGAACATGCTTTTGCAGTGTATCCAATAAGTGCTCAAGTAGTAGGGGCAACGCCAGTTAGTGCAGCAGCTAAAGACTGGGCACATGATTTAACAGCAATGCTAGCGGCGATTACCAAAAAAACCAAAGTCATTTATATCGCCAATCCTAACAATCCAACGGGTACGTTAATTAGCAAAAAAGACTGGCAAACCTTTATTAGACAGGTTCCCAAAAAAATAATCGTTGTTCTAGATGAAGCCTACTTTGAATATGTGCCGAAAGAGCTTTCCTTCAATGGCTTAGATTATATTGATGACTATTCTAACTTAGTGGTTTCTCGTACTTTTTCAAAAGTCTATGGCTTAGCGTCGTTACGGATCGGTTACATGATGGGGTGCGAAGAAATTATTAGCTATATTGAAAAAATACGAGCTCCTTTTAATGTCAATCAGTTTGCACAGGTAGCGGCGGTTGCATCGCTTGAAGATCCTTCCTTTGTTGCAGATTCTATTGCAATCAATCGGCAAGGAATGTCGCAATTGATTGAATTTTTTGAAGATAATCTGCTTTACTATATTCCCTCTTTCGGTAATTTTGTTTGTGTAAATGTCGGAGACGACTCTGAAGAAATTAATCAACAGTTATTATCCTATGGTGTAATAGTTCGCCCAGTTTCTAATTATGGCATGTTGAATTATTTACGCATTTCGATTGGTACAAAAACAGAAAATGCACACTTTATCGAAGCGATGACTAAAATATTGAGTGCGCGTAAATGAAGATTAACCAAATAACAGTCATTGGCGTTGGGTTGATTGGAGGCTCTTTTGCCAAAGGATTAAAATCCCGTGGTTTTGAGGGGCGTATCTTAGGTTATGGTTCGAATGAAAAAAAACTACAAAGAGCAGTGGTTTTAAATGTCATTGATGATTATACGCTTGATATGCAAACAGCAATTGAAAACGCAGACTTGGTCATGGTTTCCGTACCAATGGGTGTTTTTTCAGCCGTTTTTAAAAAAATAAAACCTTATTTAAAAAATACCGCAATTATCACCGATGCCGGTAGTTCAAAAGTTAGTGCAATTCAGTCTGCTAATGCGGTATTTGGTCAAGGTTTTCCCCGTTTTATTGCTGCACATCCTATTGCGGGTAAAGAACAAAGTGGTGTTGAAGCCGCGGATGAAAATCTGTATGAACAGCATAAAGTCATTTTAACACCTAGTGAATATACTGATAAACCAGCATTAAAGCAAGTGACGCAACTCTGGGAATTACTCGGAGCTAAAACATTTGAAATGCCAGCAGAAAAGCATGATGATGTTTTAGCTGCAAGCAGTCATTTACCGCATTTACTAGCATTCGCAATTGTCGATTTATTAGCCGACAATAAAGAACTGCCCGAGGTGTTTGACTTCACCGCTGGTGGATTTAAAGATTTTAGTCGCATCGCCTCCAGTGACCCAACCATGTGGCGAGATATTACCAGTCATAATTCAACAGCAATTATTAAATGGTTAAAAAACTATCAAGTAGAATTAACAAAAATGATTGATATGGTAGAAAACAATGATGAAAAAGCATTGTTTAAACTGTTTAGTGAAGCAAAAAAAACACGCGATACATGTGTCTTAAATAAAAAAGTAGAAGTTAAATGAGCAACGTTAAATTTAAAGTACAACCAGGTGGCAAACTATTCGGACGAATTCGAGTACCTGGCGACAAATCTATTTCTCATCGTAGCATTATGCTGGGTTCTTTAGCGGAGGGTACTACTAATATTACAGGTTTTTTAGAAGGTGATGACAGTCTTGCCACCTTAAAAGCCTTTCAAGATATGGGCGTAAATATCAAAGGTCCAGTTGACGGAAATATCACCATTCAAGGTGTTGGACTAAAAGGCTTAAAAAAACCTAACCATGCTTTAGACATGGGCAACTCTGGTACAGCCATGCGTTTAATGTCTGGCATTTTAGCAGGACAGTCCTTTGGAGCAGAACTGATAGGTGATGCTTCACTCTCTAAGAGACCAATGAAAAGAGTGACAAATCCGCTTGCAGAAATGGGTGCCGAGATAAAAACTGCCCAGGGGGGTATGCCACCGCTACAAACCAAAGAAAATACACAATTAAACGCGATAGATTATGTGATGCCAATGGCAAGTGCACAGGTTAAATCTTGCGTTTTGTTTGCAGGGCTATTTGCAAAAGGCACTACAACGGTTATTGAGCCCGCACCGACACGTGATCATACGGAAAAAATGCTAAATGGTTTTGGCTATAAAGTAACCTCTGAAAAACTGGATAATATGCGTACGAAAGTATCGGTGACTGGTGGCGGGAAATTAACCGCTGGAAACATTGATGTTCCTTCCGATATTTCTTCCGCGGCATTCTTTTTAGTCGCCGCATCGATTGCAGAAGAAGCAAACTTGGTAATTGAACATGTTGGAATTAATCCTACCCGCACGGGCATTATTGATATTCTTAAATTAATGGGCGCAGACATTACCTTAGAAAATCAAAGTGAAGTCGGTGGCGAGCCTGTTGCCGATATTCGAGTTCGCTCTGCTAAATTAAAAGGGATTCATATTCCAGAAGAACTTGTGCCTTTAGCGATTGATGAGTTTCCTGTTTTATTTGTTGCCGCATCCGCGGCATCAGGACAAACCGTTTTAACAGGTGCGGAAGAACTACGCGTAAAAGAATCAGACCGAATTCAAGTGATGGCTGATGCATTAATAGCGATTGGTATTGATGCCCAGCCGACTGAAGATGGCATGGTAATTAGCGGCGGTAGCCAAGCAAAACAAAATGGTATCATTCTAAGTCATCATGACCATAGAATTTCAATGGCGATGGCGATTGCTGGATTGACGGCAACGAATGAAATTATCATTGACGACTGCGCTAATGTAAATACCTCCTTTCCAACCTTTGTAAACCTAGTAAACGAAATTGGTATGACGGTAAGTGTAGAGGTTGAAAACAATGGATAAAATTGTAACGGTTGATGGTCCAAGCGGGGTTGGTAAAGGAACTTTATCACAATGGCTTTGTGAAAAAACCAATTTTGTTTTATTAGACAGTGGGGCGATTTATCGTGCTTTAGCTTATGGTTCAGTCGTTGAGAGCATTGCCACCGATGAGATAAATAAACTGGTTGATTTAGCGAATAGATTGCCCGTTAGTTTTGAATGCAGTAAAGTGTTATACGATGGTAAGGATGTCACGCCATCGATTCGCAACGAAGATACCGCCGCGGTAGCTTCCGTTGTTGCAGCTATTCCAGAAGTTAGGAAAGCGTTACTAGCAAGACAAAAAGGTTTTTATAATAAAGTTTTTGGGTTAATTGCAGATGGTCGCGATATGGGGACAGAAGTGTTTCCAAATGCAACCGTAAAATTGTTTTTAACGGCTTCAGCAGAAGAAAGAGCAAAAAGACGTGTTTTACAGTTGAAAAATCAAGGGGTTAATGTTAACATTGCTCAGATAACTCGCGATATTGAACAACGAGATGAACGGGATCGTACAAGAACCGCTTCTCCTTTAGTTCCTGCGAGTGATGCAATTATTATCGACACAAGCACTTTATCTATTAAAGAGGTTTGTAATGTGGTTGAAAAAGCACTCTTTGATAATGGCATTCTGAATTAGTTTTACGCTTAGCGTTTAAATCTAATTTAATACATTTTTTTAAAAGGTCATTTGGGATGACCTTTTTTTATTTAATTGACCCGATTATTTTTGAATAGTTTTAACCTTGTTGAAACACCCATTTGAAAAAAATAAACGGCTAACAAACTTTGGTAACTATTTCCATGAGTGAATTATCTTTCGCTGAACTATTCGAACAATCTATTGAACAAGACAAATTTAAAACTGGCTCACTAATTATTGGTACTGTTGTAAGTATCGATAAAGAAGCTGTTTTAGTTGATGCAGGCATGAAGTCTGAATCAGCAATCCCTAAACACCAATTTATGACCGCTGCGGGCGAATTAGAAGTTGCAGTAGGTGACGAGGTTGAAGTTTTCCTAGAAACTCTAGAAGATGGTTTCGGTGAAACACGTTTATCACGTGAAAAAGCAAAACGTGCTAAAACATGGGATCGTCTTGATACCGCTTTAGAAGACAACGAAACTGTTACTGGTCTTGTGACAGGTAAAGTGAAAGGTGGTCTAACTGTTGATGTTGAAGGTGTTCGTGGATTCTTACCTGGTTCGTTAGTTGATGTTCGTCCTATTCGTGATTTTGGTTTCCTTGAAGGCAAAGAAGTTGAGCTGAAATTAGTTAAACTTGACCGTAAACGTAATAACGTAGTTGTTTCGCGTCGTGCAGTTATCGAAGCTGAAAACTCCGTTGAACGTGAAGCACTTCTTGCGACAATGGAAGAAGGTTCTTCACTTGACGGTATCGTTAAAAACCTTACAGACTACGGTGCATTTATTGACCTTGGTGGAATTGATGGTCTTTTACACATCACAGACATGGCTTGGCGTCGTGTTAACCATCCTTCTGAAATCATCCAAGTTGGTGATGAAATCAAAGTTAAAGTACTTAAATTTGATAGAGAGAAAAACCGTGTATCACTTGGCATGAAGCAATTGCTTGCAGATCCATGGACAGATATGATTTCTCGTTACCCACTAGGTTCTGAGATTATGGGTAAAGTTGCAAACATTACTGACTACGGTGCTTTTATTGAAATTGAAGAAGGTATTGAAGGTTTGGTTCATACCTCTGAACTTGATTGGACTAACCGTAACATCCACCCATCTAAAGTGGTTCACCTTAGTCAAGAAGTTAAAGTTAAAATTCTGGATGTTGACCAAGAGCGTCGTCGTATTTCACTATCGATTAAACAGTGTACTGTTAATCCTTGGGAAGGTTTCTCTGCGACACACACCAAAGGCGACAAGCTTTCTGGTAGCATCAAATCTATTACTGACTTCGGTATATTCATTGGTTTAGAAGGTAACATCGACGGTCTTGTTCACTTAACTGATATTTCTTGGACAGTTCCAGGAGAAGAAGCGGTTCGTGAATATAAGAAAGGTGATGTTTTAGAAACCGTTATCCTATCTATCGATTCTGACCGTGAGCGTATTTCTTTAGGTCTTAAACAATTAGATCAAGACCCATTCGGTGAATTTGTTGCTGACAATGGTAAAAATAGCATTGTTTCTGGTACAGTTAAATCTGTCGATGAAAAAGGTGCGGTTATTAGCGTTGCTGATGAAGTTGAAGGTTATATTCGTTCTACTGAGATTGTTGACGGCTGCCGCGATGCGACAACCGAGCTAAAAGTTGGTGAAACGGTTGAAGCTAAAATAATGAATGTTGATCGTAAAAACCGTTCACTTTCTTTATCTATTAAAGGTAAAGATGCTCAAGAAGAAGCGAATGCAATGAAGAGCTATTCTGCAGGTCAATCTCAACAAGAGCAACCAGCAAATACTTGGGGCGACTTGTTAAAAGGTCAAATTTCATCTGACGATAATAAGTAATTACTTTTAGAGACCTTTGTGCAGGTGAGAGCCTGTACTATTTTCTATTTTAAATAGGTTGTTAATAACTAATGACAAAATCAGAATTAATCGAACTAATTTCGAGTAAGCAAACTCAATTTAGCCAAAAAGATGTTGAACTTGCAGTCAACGAAATTATTGAATCTATGATTAATACGCTTTCCAATGGCGATCGTATTGAAATTAGGGGTTTCGGCAGTTTCAGTTTACATCATCGCAAAGCCCGTATTGGACGTAATCCAAAAACAGGTGAGCAGGTTGATTTGAATGAAAAGAGAGTGCCTCACTTTAAACCAGGAAAATCTTTAAAAATTTCTGTGGACGAAGCAAAAGACTCTTGTAAGATTATTTAGAAAATATCTAACATTTACTTTTATAAGTTTTTTATAAAAAGGTACAATATTTGAAAAAATAGGTACCTTTTTTTATGTCTAAAATTTTCTATTTCTTTATTACCATCGTATTTCTTGCGTTTGGTTTAGTGCTGGGTGTTTTTAATCCACACCTTGTTAAAATTGATCTTGTCTTTCAACAAGCACAATTTCCCTTGTCGATCATTATTGCTCTTTCCATGTTATTAGGCATTCTGCTGACTGCGACCTATATGGGTAGTATTATTTTAAAACTAAAGTGGAACTTAAAACGTCAACTTAAAATAAATACCAAGCAAACCAATAAAACAATTGAACTTAATAGCCAGTTGATTGAATTAAAAAATAATGTCTCTAGCTCAAAGGAAATAACCTCTAATGTCTGAATCCAAAATTGTTGTTGCCTTAGATTTTCCTAGTCTGCGGCTTGCTGAAAATTTTGTTGACCAATTACAACCTGAACTATGTAAACTTAAAATAGGTAAAGAATTATTTGCGGTAGGCGGAGCAGGGTTTGTTGAAAAATGTGTGGGACTTGGTTTTGATGTCTTTCTTGATTTAAAATACCATGACATACCGAATACGGTTGCAAAGGCTTGCGAAGCGGCGGCCAAAATGGGTGTTTGGATGATTAATGTGCATGCAATGGGCGGTAGCCAGATGATGAAAGCTGCCAAAAAAGCGATTCAAAACTCTAAACATCAGCCAATTATTATTGCGGTTACGGTACTAACAAGTATGGAACAGTCAGACTTAGCTGAAATAGGCATGTCAGGAACGCCCGAAGAAAATGTTATTAGGCTTGCAAAACTTGCCCATGCTTCAGAATTAGATGGGGTAGTTTGCTCTGCTCACGAGGTGGGATTAATTCGTCAAGAAGTAGGGCAAGATTTCTGTCTTGTTACGCCTGGAATTCGTCCAGAAGGTTCCGCAGTTAATGATCAAAAAAGAATTATGACACCTAAGGAGGCTTTAACAGCTGGCTCTAGTTATTTAGTCATTGGTCGTCCGATTACACAATCCGATAACCCTATAAAGGTCTTAAAAAACATTAATAAGCAGGTTTTAGGGCTTTAAAATCATTAAAAAGTACCCCCCTGGGCACTTTTTAATGATTATTTCAACTTAACAGGTAGAAATAAGCTTATTTCAACACCAATGGGTTGTTTTTGTCGATTCAAAATATTACTAGCCTTGACCGTTCCTTTATGGAAATCTGCAATTAACTTTACTATGTACAGACCTAATCCTAGATGTGTTTGTTCGTCTAAATTCCTCTCTCTGATGGATGTCATACCGTCAAATATGGTTTGTTCTAGTCCTTCCGGTAATGCTTTTCCATGATTTGAGACCATTAGGTGAAGGATTTTATTAGAAATAATATTTGCAGAAACCCTAATCGGTGCTGTTTTATCGTTAAAGTCTTTTGCATTATCAATCAGTTTATCCAGTAGCTGTTCTAGCATAAAGCCATCACCTAATAAAAGTGTTTCATTTGGTAGGTTAATATTGTTTTCTATTGGGTGTGTTAAATTAATTTCTTTAATGTTTTCTACGTAGTGACCGAGCATTTTATCGACGGGAAAATATTCGGGGGTATGGTTTGTTAAACTTTCTTCGATACTGGTGGCTTCTGACAGGTGAGATATTATTTGTTTAAGTTGTTTTAAGGCATGTTGTGAATATTGAATTTGCTTATGGTCAATATCTTGTTCTAACAGAGAAAGTGACATAGATAGACGATTTAACGGATTGTGAAGTTCATGTCTAAGGGTAACGGGCAGTTTTTTTAAGTACCTTTCATAACCACTTAGCTGTGATAACATTGTAAAAATATGATGCCTGAGCCCTGAAATTTCATCTCGGTAAAGCCATGCTTGCGTTGAGTCGATAAACTTATTATGATTAACTCTACCTGAACCATCAAACGCATTTTTTACATCATCATCCAGTTTTGAAATACGTCTAGAAATGGAAGCGGTATAAAAGAAAACCGCGGTAAAAACAAAGATAAAGACCATTCCCCCTAGACCAACTACACGGTAAAATCTTTTCAACGAAGTTTGTAGCATACTATCCATGGATTCTTCAAGAATAATGGCACCTACTAAACGGTTTTTGACTTTAACAGGGGTGGAGGACATTAAAGACGTCGGGTGTTTC
Source organism: uncultured Piscirickettsiaceae bacterium (assembly GCA_964597465.1). Lineage (GTDB taxonomy): Bacteria > Pseudomonadota > Gammaproteobacteria > Thiomicrospirales > Thiomicrospiraceae > Hydrogenovibrio. The sequence goes on from CAZQYD010000012.1 coordinate 13,556, forward strand.
TTTTTCATTCGATATTGCTGATAAGTATTACCAGCAATTGCCTCTCGTATCAAAACACTGTCCGGATTGGTGCTTTGGGGGTAGGGGTAGGGAATGGTGAAGGGGATGAATTTTGAAATTCCTTGAATCAGCCAGAAACCAACACGGGTAAAATAATCATGACCAAATGAGTAATCCGTTTTAGAAATATTACCAACGGCATAGGTTACATTACCATTTTCATCAACCATCCAAAGAATAGTTTTATCAAGGTTCAAGTAGTCTATTGGGTTTTTTCCCTGTGTAATGTCAATTTTATTCGCAATTAAATCCGTACGATTTGCCAAGGAATGGGCAATGTTTATAACGGTTTGTTTTTGAATTTGTGCTTGATTTTCAAGTAGTAGACGATGAAAGTCAATCGCAAATCGATAGGTAATAATAGGTAAAATAAGTAACATTAACAACAACAGAATAAATCGAATTCTGATAGTAAATTGAATCCTACGGAAAACATTTAACTTAGACATAATTTGATTAAACTATTTCACCCACCGATAGCCTTTTCCATATTCATTATGAATAAAACCAAAATCTGCGTCCACTTTTTTAAACGCATTTCTAATTCGACAAATATGAGTATTGATAGTATTACGCTCAACAACTCCCTGTGTCGATTCTTGCAATATTTTGTAGGTAATCACCCCTTTATCACCCGTAATAACAAACTGCTTGAGCATTTCAAACTCCGTTGCGGTTAAGTCTAACTGCCGCTTGTTCCAATAAGCTTTAAATTCGCTGTTAGACAGGGTTAGACCTTCGATTTTGGAGCTCTGATTATCCGTAGAAGCGGTATGAGACATGGCTATACGAAGCAGGTTTTTAACTTTAGCCGTTAAAACCGCAAGACTGATAGGCTTAGGTAAATAATCAACCGCTCCCAGTGCGTGTCCAGTATAAATATCAAATTCAGATTGCCTTTCAGAAAGAAAGATAACAGGAATGGCGGTTTCAAAAGTGAGTAGGTGTTTGGCGATTTCAAAACCGCCATCAACTTCACTACCAAGGATAATATCTAGAATAATCAAATCGGGTAGTTTAGCTTCAAAACTATCCTCAGCTGAACGCCTATTAGCATAAGCATTCACCTTAAAGCCTTGATCTTTCATAGCGGTAGTTAAGTTTTCTAATTGAAGTAAATCATCTTCTACAATTGTAATAGTATAGGTTTCATTTAACATAAATGATTCTCTTTTAAAATATCTGATTACTATAGCATTTATACGGCATTTATTTTGAGACCTTTGCATAAGGAAACACTTAACAACCGCCAATTATTTTTTACTGGCTAAAATGCACGACAA
>CAZQYD010000013.1:0-9136 GCA_964597465.1 uncultured Piscirickettsiaceae bacterium
ATGGATGTGGCAAAAATTGGTATGTCGATCGGTGCAGCATTGGTTGGAACCTTAACGGGTATTTTTGTCTCATTTGGTATTGTTGCGCCCTTTACTCACGCCGTTGAAATTATGATAAGGCAAGATCGTGCTATTTTTGAAATGACCGCATCTTTTTTGAATGCTTTTTCAAAAGGTGTTTCACCCAGTATGGCGTTTGAAATTGGTCGGCAAAGAGTACCTGTTGAATTTGAAATTCCACGTGATGGTAAAGATTAGTCGATGGGGAACATCTAGTGGGTAAAAGAAAACATGAGTGCGAGCATGAGGATGCCGCTTGGGAAATTGCCCTTGCGGATTTAATGACCGTGTTGATGGTGTTTTTTTTGGTGATGTGGTTAACATCAGTGATAGACCCTGAACAACGCAAGTCATTTGTCCAGTCTGTTTTGGGTGAAGGCGGTGGGCTAGATAGTGTGATTGAGAATGAACAGGGTGATCCTATCCCAAAAACAGAACCAGTTGAAAAAGTAGCGGAAAAAGAACAGGTCACCACTGAAGAAATTGAAGAAATATTAAAAGAAGTTTCCCCAAAAGATATTAATATTGAATCAACACCAGAGGGTATTAAAATCACCTTGCATTCGGACAGCTTTTTTGAATCTGGTCGAGCAACGATTAAAGATAAAACGCTTGAGCAACTTGAAAAACTTGCCGAAAACATGGTAGGAAGAGGGCAGGATATTGAAGTGTCTGGTTATACCGATAATATTCCGATTGCTAACTTTCAATTTCCATCTAACTGGGAGTTATCTGCGGCAAGAGCCTCTACCGTTGCGAGAACATTTATTGATATGGGTGTTGCTCAAAAGCTACTAAGCATCAAAGGCTTTGCGAGTAATGACCCTGTCGCTAGTAATAAAACTTCCTACGGACGCTCGTTAAATCGCCGAGTGATTATTTTGGTTAAAAATAAAGACGTTAAAACGACTTCATAGGATTGTACCTAAACCTTGCAAACAGGACAGTTCTTGTCCGAATTCAAATTTAGCTGTCGAAATTGCATCGTATAGGCATCAATGATGAGTAGTTTACCAACGAGCGTTTTTATGCCAATTAGTGCTTTAATTGCTTCGATAGCTTGCATTGAACCGACTAAGCCCACTACGGGTGATAACACGCCATTTGATTGGCAATTCAGTTCGTTGCCATCGTCTTGTTTGTATAGGCATTGATAGCAGGGACTGTTGTCTTCTCGGAAATCGTAGGTGGTGAGTTGCCCTTCCCATCGGATGGCGGCACCAGAAATAAGCGGTACTTTGTTTTGTTTGCATAAACGATTGAGGGTAAAGCGACTGGCAAAATTATCTGTACAATCTAAAACGGCGTCCGCTTGTTCAATTAAAGCGTGTGCTTGCCCTTCATTTAGCTTTTCGTGAATAGTTTCTAACGTAACATGTCTGTTTAATTCGCTTAAATTCTGTTTTGCGGAGAAAACTTTAGCCTGTCCGATATTTTTTTCACGGTGAACAATTTGGCGTTGTAGGTTGGAATTATCGACCTCGTCAAAATCAACAAGCGTAATCTTGCCAACACCTGCGGCGGTCAAATATAGGGATGCTGGTGAGCCTAATCCGCCTAAACCGAAAATAACAACGTGTGAATTGGTCAGTGTTAATTGTCCCGATTCGCCAATTTCAGGCATGCAAATTTGTCTGCTATAACGATTGGTTTCGTCAGGGGTAAGGTTAGTTTTTTTCATCGGTGCGTTCACTTGTAGGGATGGGGGGATTAGGTAATAGTTGTCCGTAGGTAACTCTATCATTACCTGCGTAATCTTGTTGGGTTGCGATATTTTTGAATAAATTAGCTTCAAAAATAGATTTTACGTTATCTGCTTGATTATAGCCATGTTCAATGAGTAACCAGCCATTTATTGCTAGATGGTTTGGAGCTTGTTGGCAAATTTTTCTAATGTCTTCTAAACCATCTTTGCCCGAAGTTAAAGCTGTGCCAGGTTCAAATCTCAAGTCGCCTTGCATTAAATGAGGGTCTTGGTCTTCAATATAGGGCGGATTGGAGACAATAATGTTGAACGGATTATCAGTTGATTTTTTAAAGGCACTAAACCAATCGCTTTGAGAGAATGTAATCTCTAGATTATGTTTTTTGGCGTTTAATTTGGCGGTTTTTAGGGTTTTTTGGTCAAAATCTACCGCAAAAGCGTCAATCTTAGGGATTTCATGCTTTAAAGAACAGATAATTGCCCCAGAACCCGTTCCTAAATCTAATGTTTTTTGATACCCCCCTGGGCACTTTTTAAGCAAAAATAGTGCTTTTTCAACGATTATTTCGGTATCTGCTCTTGGAATCAAGGTGTGTTCATTAACGATGAATTCTAACCCCCAAAACTCTTGATAACCTAGGATGTAGGCAATGGGTTTGCCATCAACTCTAGCACTAAGTAAGCTTTGAAATGTTTTATTTTCTGAATCGGTGAGTTCTTTTTCTGGCCAGGTGTATAGGTAGCTGTGATTTTTATGCAGGACTTCTGCTAGGAGTATTTCAGTATCTATCTTAGGCGAATCAACCATGCCAGCTTGACGCAATTGTTGTTGGGCATGGTGAAGGGTGAGTTGAATGCTAGTTGGCATTCAACGCCGCAAGTTGTTCCGCTTGGTGTTCGCTGATAAGTGGGTCAACGACTAGATCAAGACTACCTTGCATCACGTCATCAAGGCGGTATAAAGTTAGGTTAATTCGGTGGTCAGAGACTCGCCCTTGCGGATAATTGTAGGTACGAATTTTTTCTGAACGGTCACCAGAACCGACTAAACTTTTTCTTTCTTGAGCAATTTCGGTGTCATGTACGCGTTGTTTTTCGTCCATGATTCTTGAAGCAAGTAGCGACATGGCTTGGGCTCTATTTTTATGTTGAGAGCGTTGATCTTGGCATTCTACGACTGTTCCCGTTGGTATGTGGGTGATGCGGATTGCAGAGTCTGTTTTGTTTACATGTTGACCACCCGCTCCTGATGCACGAAAGGTATCTACTTTTAAGTCGGCGGGGTTTAAATTAACTTCTTCAAGATCCGCTGCTTCTGGCATGATAACCACAGTGGCGGCGGAGGTGTGTACACGCCCTTGTGTTTCAGTCGCTGGCACTCGTTGCACGCGGTGTGCACCCGACTCAAATTTTAATTTTGAAAAGGCACCTGTACCAATAATACGGGCAATAATTTCTTTAAAACCACCATGGTCACCTTCTTGAGAATTAATAATTTCCAATTTCCAGCCCAGTTTTTCGACATAGCGACTGTACATTTTAAACAAGTCTCCGCCAAAAATTGCAGCTTCATCACCACCTGTTCCTGCACGAATTTCTAAGAAGATGTTGGCATCGTCATTTGGATCTTTTGGTAATAGCATTTTTTGTAAATCGGCTTCAAATCCTGCAATATCCTTATTGAGTTGAGGAAGTTCTTCCTGTCCCATTTCTTTGAGCTCGGGGTCACCTGATTTAATCATGTCCTTGGCTTCATTGAGGTCTTCTTCAGTTGAACAGTAGGATAGAAATGCTTCTACAATCGGCGTTATTTGTGAGTGCTCAATCGTTAGGTCACGAAATTTCTTTTGATTACTCATTATTTCAGGGTCAGAGATGAGCTGGGCAACTTCTTCTAATCTTTCAACCAGTATCTCTAGTTTTTTACGGATGGAATCTTTCATTATGATATTTGGTCTTTATAGTTAGGTTTGTTCTAAGAGTGGTCAACGTTTAACAGGATAGAGTGTGCAGAATCAATAACATGTTGCTGACCTTCTAAACCTGCTTTGTGTATGTTGGTTGTTGGCACGTGTAGTAATTTATTGGTAAGCTGGTTGGCAAGTTTTTTCACTACTTCATCAGGGCTTTCGCCATTTTCAAGCTGACTGAGTGCTTCATCAATGGATTTATCTTTCATTTGATAAGCTTGTTGCCTAAATTCTTGAATCAGCGGGCTTGCTTTGACCGTTGCTTGGTATTGTGCCATAAAGTTATTTGCCTGAACCTCAACAATTTCTTCTGCGGCGATAGCCGCATTTTGACGAGATTGTTTATTTTCGTTAATAATTTCAGTTAAGTCGTCAACAGAATAAAGATACACATTATTTAACTCTGAAACACTGGGTTCAATATCCCTTGGAACCGCAATATCAACCATAAATATCGGTTTGTTTTTGCGAGATTTTAATGCCGCTTGAACCATTGGTTTTTTAATAATAGGCTGTGTTGACCCTGTTGAAGAGATAATCATATCAGCTTCACGAAGGTGATCATCAATTTCTTCTAGTTTTATTGCGTAGCCGCTAAATTGTTCGGTAATCTGGTGTGCATTGTCTAGTGTACGGTTAGCGACAATGATTTTTCCGATACCGTGTTCATGTAAGTGGCGTGCGGTTAGTTCAATGGTTTCGCCCGCTCCAATCAGCAAAGCCGTTTGTTGGTTTAGTTTACCAAAAAATTGCTCGGCAAGTGCCACTGCCGAAAAAGCAATCGAAACGGGACTAGAACCTATCGCGGTATCCGTTCGGATTTGTTTAACCGTTTTAAAAATTTGCTGGAAAAGATAATCTAATTTTTGATGGATGGTGTTAGCTTTAACGGCACAGTTATAAGCGTTTTTAATCTGTCCAAAAATTTGTGGCTCACCCAATACTAATGAGTTTAAACCGCTTGCAACCCGCATAATGTGTTTAATCGCTTCTAAATCGGTATATTCGTATAGGTAGGAGTCAATTTCATCTTTTTGGATGTTAAAAAATTGATGCAGCCAATGGTGAATTTCTTTGGAAGAAAGTGATTTTAAGTTGCAGTAAATTTCTGTGCGATTACAGGTAGAAAGAATAATAGTTTCATTTTCAGCCCCTATTTGCTTAAATTCAGCTAAGGCATCTTGAGTTTGTTTGCTAGAGAAGCAAACTTTTTCTCGAATATCAATGGGAGCGGTTTCATGGTTTACGCCCAGTACAAATAGCTTCATCGGTAAAAAAAACTGCCTAAAAATTCGAAAAGAGAAAATAAGTATAGTCTAAGACGCGTAATTTTGCTAAATTATGTAGTTAATTGCAAGTCATTGGGGCAAAATCTGTGCAAAAAATATTTATTAAACTGGTCTTTTGGTTAGTAGTGTCTTCTTTAGTTGGTTGTACGCACTTGGAAAATAAGGCGATTTCTAAGGCTGACCCCGTGTCTGTTAAAGAACAGAGTGTAGAAAAGGCAGAAGAACAAAAAACGGAACAGGAAGCAAAACAAGAAAGTAAGCCGTCAAATATGACTGCTGAAATGATGTACAAAGTTTTGTTGTCTGAAATGCTGATTGAAAAAAAACAGCCTAAAACAGCTTTCCAAGTGCTTTATCCCTTAGCGGTTGAGACGCGAGATAAGGGATTGGCAAAAAGAGTGTTTCATTTGTCAATGAGAACGTTGGAAGTTTCTTCCATTGATGCGGCGACTAATCTTTGGATAGATGTTTCTCCTGAAGAAGATTTGCCTTGGAAAGCGGCGTACCTATTAGATGTTCGTTTAGGAAAACTTGAACCTGCGATAAAAAAATGGCAGAAATATATTTCGTTATCTGATAAATCTCTTGAAGAAGTTTTGGTTGAAACCTCCTTGCGGGTGGCAAAATCAGCGCCAAAGCTCGCCGGTTTATCCTTCCTTAAAAAAATTAACGACCTTTATCCAAATGAACCCGCCGCCATGTTTGGTCTTGGTTCTGCGGCGGAAGAATACCGCGAATTTTCCTTAGCAATCCCTAAATTACTAGAAAGTATTGAAGCTTATAAAAATGTAGAGAGCGATAAGTTAACGCAAGTATCACAAGAAATTAAAAACGAAGCCTATTATTCTTTAGCAAACAGCTATTTACAGTCAGAACAATATCAGCAAGGGGTTGATCTTATTCTCCCACGAATTGAAAAAAATCCAAATGATTGGCGTCTACAAGAGTTATTAGCAAGACTGGAAGTCAAAACGGGAATGCTTGCTAAAGCAGAGCAACGTTATCAGTTGGTGGTTAAAAATCAACCTAATGCTTACAGTGCAAGACTTGCCTTGGCACTTTTACAGCTAGAGCGTTCAGAGCATATCAAGGCTAGAGAACACTTATTGGTGCTTAAAAAAAATCGTCGATATTTTTCAGTTGCAACCTACTATCTTGGTGTAAGTGAGCAGGAACAGTCTTTTTTTAAGAAAGCGATTGGATATTTTTCTCAGATTAAAACCCTTGATTACTATCTTGATGCCCAGCTTAGAGTCTTAGAAATTAATTTTCCGCGAGATGGGTTGGATAAAACAATAAAATCGATAGAAAACTTGGAGATCAATGCAACTAAAACGCTTAAAGATAAACTCAAACTTTATCATGCTAAAGCGGTGTTTTTCGGTTACGAAAATAAGCACCAACAAGCGGTAGATGCCTATCAACAAGGATTGGAACTGTACCCAAATAATGTGCAGATGCTAATGTCGCAAGCACAGCTATTTTATGATTTAAAGCAGTTAGAAAGATATGAATCAAATCTGTTGTTGGTTTTAAAGCTTGAGCCGCAAAATGTCGATGCCTTGAATGCATTGGGTTATCACTATGTTGAGCAGATAAAAAAATTAGCGCAGGCAGAGGTTATGCTAGAAACAGCGAACCGTTTAGAACCAAATTCGTTTTATATCGTCGATAGTTTGGGGTGGCTAGCTTACCAAAAGAAAGAATTTAATAAATCTGAAGAACTTTTGGAAAAAGCATTTTCGCTTCGTGTCGATTTAGAAGTGCTACTGCACTTAATGCAAGCTAAAGTCCAGCTGAATAAAAAGCAAGAAGCAATTGAGATTGGAAAAAAATATAGAAACCATTTTAAAAATAACTCAAAATTACTAGGTTTACTAAAACTACTTCAGAATTAATTTATAAAAAACACTTGATTTGGTTTGGTTTAAATGGATAATACGCACCTGTTCTTAAAGGTACTTTTGAAGTTGTTTTTAGAACAGATGAATACAGGGCTATCGCCAAGCGGTAAGGCAACGGCTTTTGATGCCGTCATGCGTAGGTTCAAATCCTGCTAGCCCTGCCATTATTCATTTTAAATAGTAACGAGAAATCGTTATCCAAATTCTTTCTTTTTCCATCGCTAACAACTAGCAGGAGACGCCGTTAATGGCTTACGAGAATGTTCGAATCTTTGCAGGTAATGCAAACATCCCGCTAGCGGAAAAAATTTCCTCTTCTATTAATATTCCCATCGGTAAAGCAATTGTAAAGCGTTTTAGTGACGGCGAAAACTTTGTGCAGATTAAAGAATCGGTTCGTGGGACAGACGTTTATGTTCTTCAACCAACTTGCACACCAAGGCCCGCTGAAAACTTAATGGAATTGCTGGTGATGATTGATGCCTTGAAAAGAGCATCCGCAAAACGCATCACTGCCGTTCTGCCATATTACGGTTTCGCAAGACAGGACAGAAGAGTTAATTCTGCACGTGTACCGATTACTGCCAAATTGGTTGCGGATATGATGACCGTTGCGGGTGCAAATAGAGTGATTACCATTGATGTTCACTCTGACCAAATCCAAGGTTTTTTTGACATTCCTGTTGATAATATTTATGGCTCACCAACTCTTGTTAAGGATATGCGCAAGTCTAAACATATTAATGCCGATATCATGATGGTTGTTTCACCTGATATGGGTGGGGTTGTTCGTGCTAGAGCGGTCGCTAAATCACTGGGTTGTGAAATGGCAGTTATCGATAAGCGTCGTCCGAAAGCCAATGTTTCAGAGGTGATGAATATTATCGGAGATGTTAAAGGTCAAGATTGTATCTTGGTTGATGACATGGTTGATACCGCTGGAACGTTATGTAAAGCAGCGCAGGCATTAATGGAAAATGGTGCAAATAGCGTGACCGCTTATGTCATTCACCCCGTTTTATCTGGTAATGCCGTTAAAAATATAGAAGAATCCGCATTAACGGAGCTAGTTATCACGGATACCATTCCATTATCTGCTGAAGCACTAGCCTCTAAAAAAATTAGACAAGTCTCTATCTCTGATGTTTTAGGGAAAACAATTCTGCGGGTTCATAAAGAAGAGTCGGTTTCGGATTTGATGGGACATAAATAAGCTATAAAATTCTCGATTCTATTTTAAAAGCCATCGCTTACGATGGTTTTTTTGTTTTATGACTATATCTTTTCATTCTAAAATAAGTATAATACGCCACTTCATTTCTAAGCTTGGTCGCGAGCCTAGAATTTTTAAACGTTTGGTTGCTTAAAATAGTTAAGTGTATCAATTATGGAGTAGTAAATTATGAGTCAAGTATGGACTGCAGAACTTCGCGAAGACAATGGTAAAGGTGCGAGCCGCCGCCTACGTCACGCGGGTAAAATCCCAGCAATTATTTATGGTGCGGGTAAAGATGCGAAATCAATTTCTTTAGCATCAAATTTAGTTGAGCATGCATTAGAAAATGCGGATCTTTATAATACAGTTTTAACCGTTGAAGGTGCTGGAACAAAAGAAAACTGCGTGATTAAAGATCTACAGCGTCACCCAGCAACAGGACTTGTTTCTCATATTGATTTCCAACGTGTTGGTAAGACATCGGTTGTGATTAAAACAGTACCATTAGAGTTTACAGGTCAAGCAGAGTCTCCAGGTGTTAAGGCCGGTGGAATGATGACTTTTATGCAGCAAACTGTTGAAATTAAATGTCAGTCAAGAGATCTACCTACTAAAATTACGGTTGATGTTTCTGCAATGAAAGATGGTGAAAGCCGTCGTCTATCTAACTTAGAAGTGCCAAAAGGCGTTTCTATCACCGCGCTTAGCCACGGTAGTTCAGATTACGATCAATCTGTTGTAGCCATCAGCAAAGTTAAGTAATCTTAACGCTGTGAGACCTTTGCATAAATGGGGTGCGAATAAAAATGAGATAAATTTTGTTTTATTTTGCCTAAAAAACAAACGTAATAGCTTGCTATTGCGTGTTTTTTTAGGTGAAAGAAGATGAAATTTAGCCATTTTAATTTGTGCATCCATTTGTGCAAAGGTCTCGCTGTATAGAAGCCCGTATTATGTCGTTTGTTAAACTTATTGTTGGACTAGGAAATCCT
>CAZQYD010000013.1:9146-14859 GCA_964597465.1 uncultured Piscirickettsiaceae bacterium
CGACATAATGCGGGTTTTTGGTTTGTGGAGGAAGTTGCGCGTCAGTTTAACGTACAATTTCGTCCAGAAACCAAATTTCTAGGTGACGTCGCCAGAGTTCAATCTAATGGAATGGAATTTTGGCTACTAAAGCCAGCTACTTTTATGAACCGTAGTGGGCAGTCCATTCAAGCCCTAGCTAAATTCTATAAAATATCGGTTGCAGAAATTCTTGTTGTGCACGATGAATTAGATTTGTCGCCAGGGGTTGCTAAGCTTAAAAAAACAGGCGGGCATGGCGGGCATAATGGTTTGCGGGATACCATCGCCGCCTTATCAAGTAAAGATTTTTTAAGATTGAGGTTAGGAATCGGACATCCCGGTGAGCGAAACCTAGTTGTGGACTTTGTTTTAAAACCACCGTCAAAAACAGATCTTTCGATGATAGATGATGCTATCTATCGAGCAACTAAAATATTGCCAGAACTACTAAACAATCAACTAGAATCAGCAATGCAAATACTTCACACAGGAGATACATAATGGCAATTAAGTGCGGAATCGTAGGATTACCCAATGTCGGAAAATCGACCCTTTTTAATGCATTAACCAATGCAGGAATCGAATCAGCAAATTATCCTTTTTGTACCATCGAACCAAATGTTGGCGTGGTTGCCGTTCCTGATGAACGCGAAAAATATCTTGCTGAAATCGTTAGCCCAGAAAGAATCATGTCAGCAACGGTTGATTTTATGGATATTGCAGGGTTAGTTGAAGGAGCATCAAAAGGCGAAGGGTTAGGGAATAAATTCCTATCAAATATTCGAGAGACCGATGCGATTGTACAAGTAGTGCGTTGTTTTGAAAATGATGACATTATTCATGTAGCAGGAAAAATAGATCCTCTGTCTGATATCGAAATTATTAATATGGAACTTTCATTTGCCGATGCCGATTCACTTGAAAAAGCGATTCAAAAAGTGCAAAGAACAGCACGTAGCGGCGATAAAGAAGCGACTACTAAAAAAGAAGTCTATGAGCGAGTGCTGAAAGAAGTTGAAAAAGGCACATTGGTACGCCTTCTTGAACTATCAACAGATGATTTAGAAATATTACAGGGATTGCACCTACTAACTATTAAGCCAATGATGTACATAGCAAACGTAAGTGAAAATGGTTTTGAAAACAACCCAATGCTTGATTCGGTCGTTGAGCTAGCGGCAACGCAAGGTTCGGTTGTGGTTGCAATCTGTGCAGAAATAGAAGAGCAAATTGCTGAACTAGATGATGAAGACAAAAAAGATTTTCTTGATGAAATCGGACAAGCTGAACCTGGTTTGAATCGTGTTATTCAAGCAGCGTATAAGCTACTAGGGTTACAAACCTACTTCACCGCTGGTGTACAAGAAGTAAGAGCTTGGACAGTTAAGGTCGGCGCAACCGCACCGCAAGCGGCAGGCGTGATTCATACTGATTTTGAAAAAGGTTTTATCCGAGCAGAAGTGACCGCCTATGAAGACTATATTGAATACAAAGGTGACGCTGGTGCAAAAACAGCAGGAAAGCAACGTTTAGAAGGCAAGGACTACATTGTTAAAGATGGCGATGTCATGCACTTTAGATTTAATGTATAAGCACTAGATAAATATTTTTAAGCTCCTTTTATCGTTTTTATTGCAAATCCCCCTAAAAAGTGCCCCCTGCCCACATGGCATAAATGCCAGGGCATATACCTAGGGGGTAAGAAAATTGTATAAATCTATTTGACAAGCCCGTTAAAAAACCTATAATACGCACTTCTTTTGGCTACATAGCTCAGTTGGTTAGAGCACATCACTCATAATGATGGGGTCCCAGGTTCAAATCCCGGTGTAGCCACCATATTTATTTACATTAAAACCCTATAAATTAGGGTTTTTTTATGTTTAAAAATAATTATTTTATTACTTTAGGCTTGGTTTTGTTAAATTAAGATTGACCTTTATGTAGAATCTAACTATAATTCCGCCTTTGCCGTATTAGCGGTGTGTAAAATACAGAATTTTCTCGTTATCCTAAGCAATTAAGCGGGATAACGTTTGTTAAACTAAGAGAAACCGGGAGTTTCAAATGTACGCAGTAATTAAAACCGGTGGTAAGCAGTATAGAGTTCGTGAAGGTCAAGTTCTTAAAATAGAATCATTAGAAGTAAATGCTGGTGATGCTGTTGAATTTGATGAAGTCATGATGGTAGGTGAGGGCGCTGATGTTAAAGTCGGTGCTCCACTAGTCGAAGGTGCTAAAGTTGCAGCAACCGTTCTTTCAAACGGTCGTGGTAAAAAAGTAACTATTATTAAGTTCCGTCGTCGTAAAAACCGTTCTAAAACAAAGCAAGGCCATAGACAAAATTATACTGAAGTAGAAATCGGTAAGATTTCAGCTTAAAAAATTCATTAAATCTAGTATTGCTAGGTTTGTAATATAAATTAAAACGTTTCTTTTTTCTGAGTAAGGAATTTGAAAAGTTAACTGGAGGTTTTACCATGGCTCATAAAAAAGCAGCAGGTAGTACTAAAAACGGTCGCGACTCCAATGCCAAACGCTTAGGTGTTAAGCGTTTTGGTGGTGAAGAAGTACTAGCAGGAAGCATCATTGTTCGTCAACGTGGAACTAAGTTCCACCCTGGTGACAATGTTGGACGTGGGAAAGACGATACCTTGTTTGCAACAGCAAACGGAAAAGTTGCTTTTGTAACGAAAGGTAAGCCTACACGTACTTACGTAACAATCCAAGCTAGCTAATCCTAGTTTAAAATTGTTAGAAAACGCCCCGCTAGTCGGGGCGTTTTTGTTTCTGCTATAAATGTTATAAAATACCGACTGATTAAATCATAAACCGAATTAAGAGAACACTATGCACTTTGTTGATGAAGCTAATATAAAAGTAACTGCAGGAAGAGGCGGTAATGGCGTAGCTAGTTTTCGTCGTGAAAAATACATTCCTTACGGCGGCCCAAACGGTGGCGATGGTGGCGATGGTGGTAGTATTTATTTTGTTGCTGATCGTAATCTAAACACGCTGGTTGATTTTCGTTTTGTGCGTGATTATAAAGCTCAAAATGGTCAGGCTGGCATGGGTCAGCAAAAGACTGGTCGCGCGGGTGAAGAACTATTAATACCCGTTCCCGTTGGGACGATTATTCGTGATATTGATAGCGATGAAATTGTGGGTGATTTGGTTGAGCATGAGCAAAAACTTTTGGTTGCTGAAGGTGGCGAGCATGGGTTGGGAAATATCCATTTTAAAAGCAGTCGTAACCGTACGCCTCGCCAGTGCACGCTAGGAGAAGACGGCGATGAAAGAAATATTTCATTAGAACTTTCCTTGCTTGCAGATGTTGGGTTGTTAGGTATGCCTAATGCAGGAAAATCTAGTTTGATTACAGCTGTTTCCGCGGCTCGCCCTAAGGTTGCTAATTATCCTTTTACCACGCTTTATCCAAATCTAGGTGTGGTGCGTATTTCGGTTGAATCGAGCTTTGTGATTGCCGATATTCCTGGCTTGATTGAGGGAGCGGCTGAAGGTGCTGGTTTAGGTGTGCAATTTTTAAAGCATTTATCTCGTACAGGATTATTATTACATCTTGTCGATATTGCCCCTATTGATGAAGCTGACCCTGTTGAATCGGTTAATATTATAGCGAAAGAGTTAGAAAAATACAGTGAAGAGCTTTCTGGTAAAGATAGATGGTTAGTCTTGAACAAAACCGATTTATTACTAGATGATGAAGCGGATGAACTTTGTAAGGACATTATCGAACGTTTAAATTGGACGGGGCGTGTTTATCAGACCTCAGCGATTAGTCGCAGTGGTACAGAAAAATTAATGAATGATATCGCCGAGCAATTGCAGAAAAATCAAAAACAAGCCCATGAAGATGCAGATTTGCTTGCGCAAACCGTGCAAAAAGAATCGATTGATGAGGATTTTGAGTAGTTATAATTTATGAAAAGTCGTAGTGAAATAAAATCATCTAAAAGATGGGTTATTAAGATTGGCAGTGCCTTGTTAACAGACGACGGGAAGGGGCTTAATCGTGCGGCAATGAAATTGTGGGTTCAGCAGATGGTTGAGCTGAAAAAACTGGGCGTAGAGTTAGTTTTAGTCTCATCAGGTTCGGTCGCTGAAGGCGTGTTGAGATTGGGTTGGGATAAACGTCCTTCCGATGTCAATGAGTTACAAGCGGCAGCGGCGGTTGGGCAAATGGGTTTGGTACAAGCCTATGAGTCAGAGTTCGCCAAGCATGATTTATTAACCGCTCAAATTCTATTAACCCACGATGATTTATCCAATCGTGAGCGTTATCTTAACGCATCTAGTACCATTCAAACCTTAATTGGTCATGGTGTCGTGCCTATTATTAACGAGAACGATACCGTCATTACCGACGAAATTAAGTTTGGTGACAATGATACTCTTGCGGCGTTAACTGCAAATCTAGTTTCTGCGGACGTGCTAGTTATTTTGACCGATCAAAATGGTTTGTATGACGATAACCCAAGAACTAATCCTCAAGCAACGTTGATTTCCGAAGCAAAAGTCAGTCGTAAAGAGCTAGAAACGATGGCAAGTTCAGAGGGCGGGGCGTTAGGTAAAGGCGGTATGTACACCAAAGTTATCGCCGCCCAACGTGCCGCTCGTTCTGGTACGGTAACTTTCATTGCCTCTGGTCGAGAAGAAAATATCCTGCCAAGACTTTATGCTGGCGAACAGCTAGGTACGTTATTAATCCCTGACCTAGAGCCAATGACAGCTAGAAAACAATGGTTAGCAGGTCATTTGCAAATTAAAGGACAGTTAATACTTGATAAGGGTGCAGGGCAAGCATTGCTAAAACAGGGCACAAGTTTATTACCGATTGGCGTAAAATCTTTGCAGGGTGACTTTCAACGCGGAGAAATGGTGGCGTGTATTGAAGCATCAACGGGTAAAGAAATTTGCCGTGGATTGATTAATTATGCTTCAAACGAAGTTTCACTCATAAAATCAAAGAAATCTAATGAAATAGAATCGTTGTTAGGTTATAGCAATGGTAAGTTTTTGATTCATTGTGATAATTTAGTTCTAGTTTAATTCCGCATATCTGCTTAGAAATTGGATGGGTGGTGTTATGTACCAATTTTCCAAGTAGAGATGCGGGTTTGATGGTTAAAATTGTATAAAAACTACCCCCCTGGGCACTTTTTAGTTAAAAAAGGCATTATTTTTCTTAAATCATATCAAATGCTATTGAATCTTTCTATTTAGACCCCATTCAACCTTCACAAACAAAGCTTGGAGTTTTAAACCACGCTTATTTTTAATTTACTAGGAGTTCATAAATGAATATTAAACCACTATTAGACAGAGTCGTAATTAAGCAAGTTGAAGAAAAGAAAGAAACCGCGAGTGGAATTATTTTACCTGGTTCAGCTCAAGAAGCTGAAAATATAGGGGAAATCATGGCAGTTGGTCCTGGTAAGCCTGCTGATAATGGCACAATTATCGCAATGACAGTAAAAGTTGGCGACAAAGTAATGTTTGGTCAGTATTCAGGTCAAGAAGTAAAAGATGATGCTGGTAAGCCTTTAAAAATAATGCGTGAAGATGATATCATCGCTATTGTTGACTAAACATAGACTTTAAAAAAGATCTTTGCACAAATGGATGCACAAATTAAAATGGCTAAATTTCACCTTCTTTCACCTAAAAAAAC
>CAZQYD010000014.1:0-14829 GCA_964597465.1 uncultured Piscirickettsiaceae bacterium
GAATTGATATAGGCTTAAATTTAATTTCCATATTAGTATGGTATTGAGCTAATTTTGCTATGTCAAGAGAGAAAACACTGCCTATTTTAGGGTATCCACCCATTGTTGGATGATCTTTCATCATAATAATAGGTTGACCGTTGGGTGGAATCTGTACTGCTCCAGAGTTCATTCCTTCAGAAATCATTAGGTTTTTTTCTGTCGAAAGAGGAGTGCTCGCTTGTAAGCGACAGCCGGTACGGTCAAAATGGGGGGTGATTTTATAAGACTGTTGAAAGAATTGCTTTATTAAGTCTGCTGGAAATTCATTAAATTGATAGCCCTTTATTAATCTTAATTCTAATGGAGCATTAAAGTTAGGTAAGTGATTTTGTAGCATGATTCGTTTTGATTCAAAATTAAGGCAGTCTTTACAAGCTAACAGTTGACCTTGTTTTATAAAACTACCTAAATTTTCTCTAATAGAAACGGACTGACTACCATAAAAGTGTTTTGATATAAAGCCGTTATGAACAGCTAAATAAGCCCTAACCCCTGAAACAGGGGCGAGCCATGTAAGAGTGTCTCCAGGATTTATTTTAATCACTGTATAGCGAGGAGCAGGCTGATGATTGATTTTAAATTGACAATCTGCCCCTGTGGTACAAATATAAGTATTGATTTCAGCCAATAAAGAGACACTTCCTAGTGGCATTTCTATCACACTGTCTTTATTGGCGTTGTGTAACAAGTAATTCCCCCAGGCTAAGCTATGTTCGTCCATTGCTCCTGATTGTGATAAGCCATAAGCTTGATAACCTTCTCTCCCGATGTCTTGTATGCTTGCCCCGAATCCCGCTTTAACAACTCTAAACCCCGTCATTTTGCTCAGCTTTGACTTGATTAAATTCATTAAGAGAGATAGATTTAAAGTGAATTTTATCTCCAACTTGAAAGAAAGTTAAGTTTGCAGGGTTTTTAAGAGATAAGTCCAAGGGTGTCCGACCAATAATTTGCCAACCAGCAGGAGAATTGATTGGGTAAATAGCGGTTTGATTGTCGGCGATACCAATAGAGCCTGAAGGTATGTTTAGGCGTGGGGTTTTGTGTCTAGGGTGGGCAATACGCTTGTCCACCAACCCCAAGTAGGCAAAGGCGGGACTAAACCCCATTGCATACACTTGGTAAGGTGCTTGACTATGAATCTTAACGACTTCATTGGGGGTTAGTTGCCTTGCTTTGGCTAGGTTTAATAGGTCTGGTGCAACACTTAAATCGTAGCAAACGGGGATGTAAATTTGTCGCATTTTTACCAGGCCTGGTTCTCCTTTAGATTTTTTTAAACTGAGTTTAATAAGTTTTATACACTGCTCTTGATTTAAATGATTCAAATCGTATTTGACTAATAAAGTGGTATAAGCTGGAATTATTTCAAGACAATGCAAGCCCAGTTCTTGTTTAATGTTTTTACTTATAGCAGCAATGATAAGGGGTAGTTCGGAAGAAATACTATCCGAAAACCTAAGAATTAAAGAATTTTCGGAGGCGGTTGTTATGTTGATAGACTCAAACAATTTCTGGCAGCTTTTTTAGGGCTTTCACGGAAGCGGGATTGTCTGAATGGAAGCACAAAGTGTCGGCAAATTGATTGTTTATAAATTTTAAGCTTTGGGCAACAATATCTTCAGATTTGTTATGCAGACTATTAGGGTGATTGCGAGGAACGAGTTGGTTGTTGGGTAAATAAGCTCGGTCGGCAAAAGCTTCTTTTAGTATATTGATTTGATAGGCGTTAGCGAGCTTTAAATAGCGAGTTTGATTAACATTCGCTTGCATCATTAACTGACAATTTGGGGCAATGTTTTTTTGCCAAGCTAAGAGGTTTTCAAATAAAGAAGGACAGCGCATCATCTCTAAATATAAAGCACCATGAGGCTTAATGTGATGAATTGGTAAGTTAACCGCGATAGCATGTTGTTGTAAAGTATCAAACTGTTCAGACAGGTGCTGCTCTAGTTCAGACCAAGATAGGTCAAGCACTTGGCGACCAAAGTGGGCTCTATCAGGGTAAGAAGGGTGAGCGCCGATAGCAACCTGATGTTGTTTGGCAAGACGAATCGTCTCTTGCATGGATTGATTAGAGCCTGCATGTCCTGCGCAGGCAATATTGGCTAAGTCAATATAGCGAATGATTTCACTGTCAGGGCTGGGAGAAAGTTCTTCGCCCATGTCGCAATTAATTAACACGCTAAAATCTAATGGTTGCGAGTACGGTCAACTTGCTTCAGTTTAATGTGCAAAGCAGCTTTTGCCATTAAATGAGCGCTAACCGGAGCGGTAATAAATAAAAATATGGTGACTAATATTTCATGCAAACTAACAGAATCGGTATTGAAGCTAAAGTATAAAACAGAGGCAATTAAAATAGCCCCCACTCCTAAAGTTGTCGCTTTAGTGGGGCCGTGTAAACGCATGTAAAAATCGGGCAGTTTATAAAGACCGATTGAGCCTACTAGAGTAAAAAAAGCTCCTATTAAAACTAGGGCAGCTAAAACAAAATCTAACATGTCATTTTCCTTATTCCATAATATCGCCACGAAGGAGATATTTGCTTAAAGCGATTGTGCCAACAAAGCCCATTACGGCAATTAATAGTGCTGCTTCAAAATATAAGGCACTGCCAAGATGAAGGCCTAATAAAACCACTAGGGCAATGGCATTTATATATAAAGTATCTAGCGCAAGAATTCTATCGGGTAAATCAGGGCCTTTAATAAGTCGCATAAAACTGAGTAATATTGAAACGCCTAGTATTGCAAAAGCAATGGGTAAAACGGTTTCTAACATCATGTAAATACCTTTTTAAGAGGGGCTTCGTAACGCTGTTTAATTTCTTTTATCGTGGCAGGTATGTCTTCTATATGTAAGGCATGAACTAATAATCGTTTGCCATCTGGTGTGACATCACATGAAACCGTACCAGGAGTTAATGAAATGGTATTGGCGAGCAGGCTAATTCCTATAGGAGTGTCTATATCTAGTTCGATATAAAAAAAAGCGGGGTTTAAGTTTTCATTTTTACCTAAGATTAATTTAGCAACGATAGTGTTGGCTGCAACAATGTCCCATAAAACAGTGCCTAAAAGTTTTATCAGCGTTAAAGGTGATTTAATATAAACTTTTTCTGGCCAAAATCCAGAGGTTAACATAGGGATTAAAATCGCAATAATTAGTCCTAATACCATATGTCCAGGGGAGATGGTATTGTTAAGCAATAACCATAAGCCCCATAAAATAAAGCTAAGAACAGGATGAGGGAAAATTTTATTTAGCATAATTTTCTACTCCAGGAATAGCTTGTTTGGATAATACCGCCTCTACATAGGCTTGAGAATTAAACTGTTGTTTGGCAGTAGCTTCAGTAAAAGCGGTAATAGGCTGTGCAAAGATGACCAAAACAGGACTGGCAACAAAAAGTGCAATCACTGCCATCATGGATAGTTTATTAAGTGGTTCGCCAGAAGTGTGTTCTGCGGTTTTATCTTTGGTGTCGTAAAACAACAGTGAACCTGTGCGAGCCATGCTAACAATGGTGATAAATCCTGCTATTAATACAACAGCTAAAACCCAAGCAAACCAAGGGTGGCTAAGAGAAGCATTTAGCATAAGCACCTTGCCAAAAAAACCTGATAAGGGAGGCATTCCTGTCATGGCAATCGCTCCAAACATAAACATAGAGCCAATTAAAATGGCACTAGGCATGGCAAAACCACTTTCAAATTTATCAGCAAAACTACCTCTACCACGAGAGATTATATCAGCCAGCAAGAACATTCCTCCCGCAATTAAAGTTGAATGGATAAGGTAGTATAAGCCAGAGCTTAAAGCTAAAGGATTGTTTAATCCTACTGCGATTAATAGAGTGGCAACCGAAGCAAGTACCAAATAAGCAACCTGCTCTCGTAATTCTTTTGCTGCCATGACCCCAAAAGCGGCTAAAACTAATGTTAATAATCCTAGCCCTAACACCCAAGGCAAATGGAAGTCGGTTAAAATTCCTGCATCATCACCAAAAATAGTGCCGTGAACTCTAATAATGGCATAAATACCGACCTTGGTCATAATTGCAAATAAAGCAGCAACAGGAGCAGAGGTGTTGGTGTAGGCAGTTGGCATCCATAGGTATAGTGGAAATAGTGCCGCTTTTATGCCAAACACCACTAATAGTAGTAGTCCAGCTGCGCCAACCAGACCTTTGTCTTCTTCTGGTAATACGGCTAATTTAGCGGCAAGATCTGCAATATTGAGCGTGCCTAAAACACCATACAAAGCGCCTACAGCAAATAAAAACAAAGTTGCACCAACTAGGTTTATCACGACATAATGAAGTCCTGCTTTGGTTCGTTTACGACCACCACCGTGCAACAATAAGGCATAAGATGCCAGTAATAATACTTCAAAAAACACAAATAGGTTAAATAAATCACCCGTTAAAAATGCACCGTTTAACCCTAAAAGAATAAACTGAAATAACACATGAAAGTGCGAGCCTTTTTTATCTGTGTCTGTGGCAATGGCATAAATTAAGCTGGCTAGAGCAAGCACTGAGGTTGTTGCAACCATTAGTGCAGATAATCTATCTAAAACCAGCACGATACCAAAAGGAGCTTGCCAGTTACCAAGCAAGTAAACTTGATAACTGCCATCAGCAGAAGTTTGTAGTAGAGCAATGCTTAATATTACCAGGCCTGATACCACTAAGAGGTTGAGGGTTCGTTGTAGAGTTATCCCGCCCACTTTAGAGAGTAAAATAATAAACCCTGCAATAAGAGGAATCAGAACTGGCAATGCAGCTAAATGGGTCATTTTTTAGCTCCTTGTGGTGCTGATTCTTTAGGCTGTTTACTTTCTAATGGCAATTCATCTTTGGCTAGGTCTAGCCCATCGACATGATCATTTCCTAGCTCCCCTCTCGCTTTAAGTGCTAACACGATTAAATAGGCAGTCATACCAAAGGCTATAACTATGGCAGTTAAGACTAAAGCTTGGGGTAAAGGGTCACTATAAGCTTCTGCTGCGGCATCAATAACGGATGGATGCCCAATAGTTAAACGACCCATAGCAAATAAAAATACATTAACGCCATAGGCTAATAAAGTTAAGCCTAAAACCACTGGAAAAGTGCGTGCTCGCAAGGTTAAATAAACTCCCGATGCGGTTAGAACCCCGATTACTAGAGAAATAAGCCACTCCATTATTTTTTCTCCTGTTGATTGCCATCTGGGAGTTGATGAGAAGCGTGGCTTAATTTCCCAAGCTCCACTAATATCATTACGGTTGCTCCCACAACAACTAAGAAAACACCTAGGTCAAATGCAATCGCACTGGCAACTTCAAATTTTCCAACAACAGGCCAAGTTAAGTAAGTAAATGTTGTGGTAAGGAATGGATAGCCTAAAATTAAAGAGACTAAACCAGTTAGCGTGGCAATTAATAAACCTGCCCCTATAACAGTGTGCATATCTACGGTTAGGCGTTTTCCTGTCCAGTCAATACCGTTAGATAAGTATTGCACAATTAAGGCAACGGCAGCAATAAGACCTGCAATAAAGCCCCCGCCTGGTAAATTGTGTCCCCTAATAAAAATAAATGCAGCAACAACTAGCATAAGAGGGAAAAGTAACCTAGTTAAGGTTTGCATCATCATTGGGTGATTGTCTTTATCCCAAGCTAATCCATGCTCGTTTTTACGCGGAGCATAAAGTTTTAAGCCTTGCAGTAAAGCAAAGATACCTAGTCCAGCTAGAGCTAGAACTACAATTTCACCTAGGGTGTCTGTTCCACGAAAATCAACAAGAATAACATTAACTACATTTGTTCCACCGCCTCCTGGAACAGAGTTTTCTAAGAAAAAATCAGAAATAGGTGCAAAATCTCTCGTTAAAACGGCCATCGCTAAAGTTGCTGCTCCAACACCTGATAAAACCGCAATAACCGCATCTCGGGTAATCCGCACTTTTCCAATTTCCTTTGGACTGGTTTGGGGTAAAAAGTACAATGCCAGCAATAATAAAACAATGGTAACTATTTCAACTGATAGTTGCGTTAAAGCTAAATCTGGGGCAGAAAATTTAACAAAGATTAGGGCAATAATTAAACCCACCACACCAATCATCACTACGGCAACTAGGCGTTGTCTGTGTAAAACTACCGTCATAATACTGGCAATAATTAAAACTAAAACTGCCAACATACTTATGCCATCGGCAGGCAGTAATTCTCTTTGCCCAAATAAAGGGGCTGATACTGACATAAACCCAATTAAACCTGCAATAAAGGCTGTGGCAATAATCCACGCCACCGCATTTTGTAGCGAGCCTTTATCAAAAGCTTTAGTAATAGTAACAGCTAATTTTTCAACATTATTTACAACAAAGTGATAAATAATTCGAGCATCTAGGTGAGAAAGTCGTCGTTCATGCCAAGCAAAAAGTTTTTTGCGAAAGCTGTATAAAACAACACCCAAAACTAAAGCAAGAGCACTCATCATAAGGGGAATGTTAAACCCATGCCAAATATATAGGCTGTATTCTGGAGGGGTGGTTTGCAAACTACCTGCTACAGCGACAGCTAATATAGGGGCAACAAAAATCATCGGTAAAATACCCACGGCAAAACACATTAACACCAGTAAATCGACAGGTATTTTCATAAAATAAGTTGGTTCATGAGGGGTTTTAGGTAGGTCAGTTGGCTCACCATTAAAAAACACATCATGAATAAATCTTAATGAGTAAGCAACAGAAAACATGGCAGCAATGGTAACTAAAATAGGAACTGCCCAAACGATAGGGTTAGCATTTGCATAGGTTAAAGCTTCTTTAAAGAACATTTCTTTGCTTAAGAAGCCGTTTAATAAGGGAACACCAGCCATAGCCGCCGCCGCAATCATTGCCAAAACAGCCGTATGAGGCATGTATTTGAGCAACCCACTTAGCTTGCGCATATCACGAGTGCCTGTTTCGTGATCTATAATACCTGCCACCATAAACAGCGAGGCTTTAAACGTAGCATGGTTAATAATATGGAAAATAGCCGCCACCGCAGCCATGTGAGTTCCAAAGCCAAATAACAAGGTAATTAAGCCCAAGTGGCTTATCGTTGAGTAAGCAAGTAAGCCTTTAAGGTCGTGCTTAAATAATGCAACATAAGCTCCAATAAGGAGTGTTGCCATGCCCGCTCCCCCTACAATCCAAGTCCATTCTGGCGTGCCAGATAAAACAGGAAAAAACCGTGCCAATAGAAATATCCCAGCTTTAACCATTGTTGCAGAGTGTAAGTATGCCGAAACGGGAGTAGGAGCTGCCATAGCATGAGGCAACCAAAAATGAAATGGAAACTGTGCAGATTTTGTAAATACACCAATTAAAATAAGAATTAAGATGGGCATATATAATTCATGCGAGCGAACTAAATCTCCCGCAAGCAATATATCACTTAAGTTATAACTGCCCACAATATTCCCAAGCATTAGCACACCAGCTAGCAGAGCTAAGCCACCACCACCCGTAATGGCTAGAGCCATAATAGAGCCTTCGCGAGCATCTTTACGGTGTTGCCAGTAACTAATGAGAAGGTAGGAGGTTAGAGAAGTTAACTCCCAGAAAACGACCAGTTGAATAATGTTTTCTGAAAGAACGATACCCAGCATTGATCCCATAAACATCAGTAAATAGGCAAAAAATCGTCCCATGCAATCTTTCTTAGCTAAATAATAACGGGCATAAATTATGACTAACAGCCCTATTATCAGAATAAGCAACGCAAATAATAAAGACAACCCGTCTAGGCGAAAGGCAAATTCTAAGCCAATAGCAGGAATCCATGTCCAGCTTTGAATAACGGTTTCACCAGCAAACACTAGGGCAATAGAGGGTGCTAAAAAAGCTAAAGTTAGCAAGGTTGTTATTATTGCAACACCGGCAGAGGCGAGTCTATTAAAAGACGCCGACCAAGCTGCAAAAATGGCTCCCAAAAATGGAAGGAGTGCAACAACAGGTAAGTTAAGGCTTAGAAGAGTCATTAAGAGTAGCTTTTTGAAGTTGTTTCATAAAGTGGAAACGCTTGAGATATAGTGGAGTGAGGGAGTATTATAGACCCTTATACGGGTTAATGTACATTTTTTTGATTCTCAAGTTCTTACATAGGACGCTGGTGTATGGCATCATTACATTACAGGTAACCTCAAATTAGCACTCTAATCCCCTGTTTAAAAGTTGGATATGTGGAACTGGATATTAAGTGTTTTATTAAGTGTTTATGCAAAGGTTTGAGCATGCCCAAACCCCTGCTTTTAAGTCGCAAAATCCTCTGGGTCATACCCAAGGTTAGGAGCTAGCCACATTTCGGTTTTTTCAATAGTCCAGTTTTTGCGTTGGGCGTAGTCTTCTACTTGGTCGCGTCCTATAGATCCTATGCCAAAATATCGTGAATCAGGGTGAGAGAAATAAGTGCCTGAAACGGCTGCGGTGGGAAACATGGCAAAACTTTCGGTAATGCTTAGTGCGATTGCTTTATCGGGTTTAATAAGTTGCCAAAGAGTGCCTTTTTCTGTGTGGTCAGGGCAGGCAGGATAGCCAGCAGCAGGACGAATGCCTTGGTATCTTTCTTTGATTAGGTCTTCATTATTTAATATCTCATCTTTAGCGTATCCCCAGTCTTCTTTTCTTACTATCTCATGCAAGGTTTCAGCAAATGCTTCAGCAAATCTATCTGCAAGAGCTTTGAGCATTATTGATTCATAGTCATTAAAATCTTTTTCAAAGCGTTCAATGTGTTCGTCTATGCCTATCCCTCCTGTAACCGCAAAAAACCCTATATAGTCTTTTATGCCTGTAGCAACGCCATTTACTTCTTTTGGGGCAATAAAATCCGATAGGCAGTTGTTAGCCCCGCCGCGTTTTTTTTCTGCTTGTTGACGAAGGTGGTGGAATTTATACAATACTTCACTGCGACTTTCGTCGCTATAAACTTCAATGTCATCGCCTACTCTGTTGGCTGGATAAAAACCATATACTGCTTTGGCAGTTAGCCACTTTTCCTTGATGATTTTTTTAATCATATCTTGAGCATCGGCAAATAATTTGGTTGCAGCTTCGCCAACAACCTTATCTTTTAAGATCCTTGGATATAAACCATGCAGTTCCCAAGATTGAAAGAATGGCGACCAATCAAATTTTTCTAGAAGGATTTGTAAAGGAAAGTCATTTAAAGTTTTTGTGCCAAGAAAAGAGGGTTTTATTGGGGTGTAATTTAACCAGCTCTCATCAGAAACAGCCAAGTTTTCACGAGCTTTGGTCATAGAAATACGCTTAACTTGCTTGGCACGAGCTTTGCGTTCTTCGCGTAGAGTTTCATATTCAGCACGGATTTTGGTGGCAAATAGGGATTTTAAATCTTTAGATATTAAGCTTTGTGCGACACCAACTGCTCGTGAAGCATCTTTTACATAAACCACTGGCTGAGCATATTTAGGCTCTATTTTTACCGCAGTATGTGCTTTAGATGTGGTTGCTCCGCCAATAAGCAGCGGTAGATTCATATTGCGTTCTTGCATAAGTTTGGCTACATTTACCATTTCTTCTAGTGAGGGGGTAATGAGACCAGATAACCCAATGACATTTGCTCCTTGCTCAATAGCGGTATCTAAGATTTTTTCGGCAGGTACCATGACCCCTAAATCAATGACCTCAAAATTGTTACATTGCAACACAATTCCAACAATGTTTTTACCAATATCATGTACATCGCCTTTTACCGTTGCCATGACTATTTTTCCTTGCACCCTGCCACTTTCTTTTTCGTCCTCTAAAAACGGGTCAAGATAGGCCACTGCCCGTTTCATTACCCTTGCTGATTTTACGACCTGTGGTAAAAACATTTTTCCTGAGCCAAATAAATCTCCTACAACATTCATGCCATCCATTAAAGGGCCTTCGATGACATTAATGGGAGCACCTAATTTTACCCGTGCTTCTTCTGTATCGTCTTCAATAAAATCAGTAATACCTTTAACAAGTGAGTGCTCTAAGCGTTTTTCAACGGTGTTTTCACGCCAAGTTAAATCGGCTTCTTTACTGGCAATGGTTCCATCACCCCGAAATTCTGCTGCCACATCTAATAAGCGTTCGCCAGCTTCTGGGTCACTATTTTTAATAACATCATCTACGGCTAAACGCAGTTTTTCTGGCAGGTCATCATAAATTGCCATTTGCCCTGCGTTAACAATTCCCATGTCCATGCCTTCTTGAATGGCATAGTAAAGAAATACCGAGTGAATGGCTTCACGAACAGGGTTGTTACCACGAAAGGCAAAGGATACATTGGAAACACCACCAGAAATTTTTGCATAGGGCAGATTTTCTTTAATCCAAGTAACCGCGTTAATAAAATCTAAACCATAGTTGTTATGCTCTTCAATGCCTGTGGCGACAGCAAAAATATTAGGGTCAAAGATAATATCTTGCGGCAAAAAATTTACTTTTTCAGTTAATACTTCATAGGATCGTTTACAGATTTCAATTTTACGCTCTAGGGTATCTGCTTGACCGTCTTCATCAAATGCCATAACGATGGCGGCCGCACCATATTTTTTTACCAACTTGGCATGGTGAATAAAGGCTTCTTCTCCCTCCTTTAAAGAAATTGAGTTGACGATTCCTTTACCTTGAACACATTTTAAACCCGCTTCAATGGCTTCCCATTTTGAAGAGTCTATCATAATAGGAACACGAGAGGCTTCTGGTTCAGAAGCAAGCAGATTTAAAAATTTAGTCATGCAGGCTTTGGCATCTAACATGCCCTCGTCCATATTAACATCAATAATTTGAGCGCCTTCTATCACTTGTTTTATTGCAATATCAATGGCTTCTTCGTAGTTGTCTTCAATAATAAGGCGTTTAAATTTTGCTGAACCTGTAACATTGTTGCGTTCTCCAACATTAACAAATAAGGATTTTTCATCAATATTAAGTGGCTCTAGCCCAGAAAGACGACAAGCTGGAGCAATTTTAGGCAACAATCTACAAGGCGTTTTTTGTGCGGCTCTTGCCATCGCTTGAACATGATCTGGCGTTGTGCCACAACAGCCACCTATAATATTTAACCAACCTCTTTTTGCCCAGATTTCAATTTCTTCTGCCATTTCTTCTGGCGTTTCATCATACTCACCAAACTCATTGGGTAAGCCTGCATTAGGGTGAACGGCAACAAAGGTTTCGCATACTCTGCTTAATTCTTCTACATAGGCTCGTAATTCTCGTGGCCCTAATGCACAATTTAAACCAACAGAAAGTGGTTCTGCATGAGCAATGGCATTGTAAAAAGCCTCTGTTGTTTGCCCAGAAAGAGTTCTTCCTGATGCATCAGTAATGGTTCCGCTTAATTGAATAGGAACTTCGTAGCCCACTTCTTCTTCCACCTCTTTTACTGCAAAAATAGCGGCTTTGGCATTTAAAGTGTCAAATACGGTTTCTATTAAAATAGTATCTGCTCCACCTTTTAATAAAGCATGAGTAGCTTGTTTAAAAGCAATAACCAGCTCATCAAAAGAAGTATTACGAAATGATGGGTCGTTCACATCAGGAGAAATAGAGGCAGTGCGATTAGTGGGGCCTAATACTCCAGCAACAAAGCGAGGTTTACCATCTTCTTCTTCAGCAATGTCGCAGGCTTGGCGGGCAATTTTTGCAGATTCAAGGTTGATTTCACTAACAAATTCTTCCATGTCATAATCTGCTTGGGCAATGGTGGTGGCGTTAAAGGAGTTGGTTTCTAAAATATCAACTTCTTGACGAAGAAAGGCAAGATGAATATCAAGAATAACCTCAGGCTTAGTGATAACTAAAATATCATTATTACCTTTAATATCCATGTGATAGTTGGCAAACCTGTCGCCACGAAAATCTTCTTCGGTTAGATTTTGATTTTGCACCATAGTACCCATAGCACCATCTAAAATGACGACTCGTTCCGCTAATAAGGATTTTAGTCTGGCTATTCGCTTAGTTCTATTTGTCATGTTTTTTTTCATTAAATTTTAGAGGTTAATTAAATATTTTAGCATTTTAGCGGGCTATCTAGTTTTCTATGTCAGAATTTAATGTTAAATATCTTTTAGTAAAAATGTCATGATATGTTAATATGCTTTGCAATGGTTAATTCTTTGTATGTATTGCGTATTTGTTTTGTAGGGGAAAAGCATGAAAAAAATATTAGTAGCTGTAGATGGATATGCTGCTTCAATGGGGGCGGCTAAAAAAGCAGTTGAACTGGCCGTTCAATATGATGCAGAGCTTGTTGTTGTTAGAATAGAAGAGGAAGTGGTTAGGCACGAATATGAAAGGGAGGAGGAGGAAGCCAATAGCGTTTTACATAAAATATCACCCAGACCTTTGGAGCTGATTTCAGAGTATGCCAAGCAACAAGATTTGACGGTACAAACAGTTAAAGATTCTGGAATGATTGCCGGCACTATTTTAAAACATGCCGATGAAGTGGCTGCTGATTTTATTGTAGTGGGCGATTCTGCACGCAAGGGTTTAGACAGGATTCATTTTGGCAGTGTCGCGACCAGTATTGTAAGTAAGGCTAATGTCCCTGTTATTGTGGTTAGAAGTGGTATTGTCGATATATCCGACTTGGAGTCTTTATCAAAACAATTTACAGGCGAAGAAAAAGAGCAGATTGTTAAGCCTGTGTTTAATGAGGAAAGGTATAAAAATAATTTAAAGCTCTCTTTTTCTTTATTAGCCATTTTTGCGGTATCTTATTTTGGTGCCGCCATGCTAACCACTGCCGAGTTTAAACATATTGCTATTATTGATGTAGCTGGAGTACCTCTTTCTGTTTTATTAGGTATATTGGTATTATTGGTAGGCTTAGGCTCTACCCAAGTATATTTAAAAAAGTCAGCTGAAAATAATCATGCAACGAATAACCCAGTAACAAATCATTCAATAAATAAAGGAGAGGGCTAAACCATGGAAAATCCTTTTGCTCTTGGAATTGTCGCTTTAAGTATTTTTATTACTTTTTATATCTCATGGTACAGTCGAAGATGGACTAGAACGACAACAGATTTTTATGTTGCTGGGGGTCAAATACCTTGGAAACTTAACGGTTTAGCGATGTTTGGCGATTATAGTAGTGCGGCTAGCTTTTTAGGTATTGCCGGAGCAATTGCCCTATCAGGTCTTGATAGCTGGTGGATTGCCCTAGGGTTCTTTGCCGCCTGGATAGTGGTATTATTTATCCTTGCAGGACCACTTAAAAATACGGGAAAATTTACGGTTGGAGATGTTCTAGCTTCTCGTTTTGACGGGCCTGTAGTCAAAATGCTGGCGATGATTATTACCATTATTATTGGTACTTTATATTTAGTGCCACAAATTGTTGGAGCAGGTCATTTATTTGAATTGTTACTTGGCTGGAATTATCTGACTACAGTCGTAATTGTTGGGGCTCTTATGGGGTTACTAGTGGTTATGGGGGGCATGAGAGGAACAACCTACAATCAGGCTTTTCAGGGAATCGTTCTGATGTTTGCTATGGCTGCTCTGTTGATTTTGTCTGTTGTGCTATATTTTGATTTTAACCCTTTTAACATTCTTAGCATGGCTGGAGAAACCGTACCACCTTCTTTAGCTCAAGCAACGGCTGGAGGGGTGATGGCTGCTAATCCAGAAGTTGGAGCTCAAGCTTTAATTGATGCGGTTAGAGGCGAGATGGCTGAAGCAGCCACGGCAATGACACCTGGTGTTGCTGTACGAGATGCTTTAAACCAATTTAGCTTGGTTCTAGGGCTGTTTTTAGGTGTGTTGGGTCTTCCTCATATTTTAATCAGATTTTATACGGTCAAAGATTCAAAAAATGCCCAAAAAAGTGCTGCAGCAACCATTGCTGGATTAGCCGTTTTTTATATCATGGTATTATTTGTTGGTTTGGCAGCGATGATGCTACTTTACCCTGACTTAAATCAGTTGCTCCTAGAAGGAGAAAGAGGCAAAGCAACCAATATGACCGTGCCTATGCTTGGTAATATGCTGGGGGGCGAAGTGTTTATGGGAATTATAGCTGCGGGTGCGATGGCGGCTATGATTAGTACCTCAGTTGGTTTGTTAATCTCAATGACAACCAGCCTTTCTCACGATGTTTATGCGGGTGTTTTAAGACCAAAAAGCAGTGAAAAAGAAAGACTTATGTTTGCTAAATTTGGGGCAGCAGGACTAACTATTATTGCAATTTTAGCTTCCATCTGGTTAAAAGAAGAAAATGTCGCTGTTTTAGTGGGTATGTGTTTTGGTATTGCAGCCAGTACTTTTGCTCCTGTTTTAGTTTCAGTGGTTTGGTCTAAAAGACTCACTAAAGAAGCGGTTATTACTGCTATGTCTGTAGGGTTGGTTGTTTCTTTAACCTTTACTTTTGCTAGGTTTCTAAATGTAGATTCAATTTTAGGCTTGCCTGTATTGGTAAACCCAGCTCTTTACGGAGTGGTGGCGTCTGTTTCATCTTTAATTTTAGTGAGCTATTTCACTACAAATGTAGGTAGAGCAGAAGAAGTCTTAGCTATCGCCCATAAAGAAAGTTAAGTTCAAATCCCTGTTCAGTTTCTAAACAGGGGGGCTTGAGACTTGAATAAGTTTTGATATGATAGAGAGTATATTGGAATTGCAACACTAAACCGACACGAAGATTAATTATTTGCCGTTAACTGGCTAATTCGGTCTCTGTAATCTTTTTCGTATTCTTCTGGTGATTCATAATTTAGTGTACTGTGTAATCTTTGGTGGT
>CAZQYD010000015.1:0-14323 GCA_964597465.1 uncultured Piscirickettsiaceae bacterium
GGCGTTGCCAGAATTTTAATCAGTTGTTAAGTGTCTCCTTAAGGAAACGCTTAACTTAACTTGCCACAACACTGTTTATATTTTTTACCTGAACCACACGGGCAAGGTTCATTTCTCCCTACTTTTGGTGTTTCTCTTTTAAAGGGTTGTTCTGATGTTTCTTCTAATTCTGCACTATTACCTGCAACTGCGTCGGCAATACCTTTTGCCGCTGGGTGCGTTGCTTCAAGATGTTGTGGTCTTTCGGCTTCTATTTGTCTTTCGTAAGCATCGACATCTTCCGAACCTTGAATTTGCACTTTTGATAATGTTTGTATTGTTTCAAACATCACTTCGTCAAGAAAAGCTTCAAACATGTCAGCTGAGGTTGCACGATACTCTTGGAAGGGATCTTTTTGAGCATAGCCTTTCAAGTGTACCCAGCGACGTAAATAATCCATTTCGTTTAAATGATGACGCCATTGTTGATCAATGGTTTTAAGCAACACTTCTTTTTCAAAATTAAGACGCGTGTTTTCATCAACAATTGCCATCTTAGCGGTGTACAAGGCTTTGACTTCTTCGTTAATTTTTTCAATCAGTTTTTCTTCAAACAAATCTTTATCATCTGCAAGCCATTGTTGAACAGTAAATTCAACGCCCAAATCTTCTTTCAAGCCAGCTTCTAAGCCTTCGATATCCCATTGTTCTTCTAAACTTCCTTTAGGAACATATCGACCAACTATTTCTTCAACCACATTGGTACGAAGAGAGTCAATAACGGCTGTTACATCGTCTTCTTCCATTAACTCATTACGTTGAGAATAAACAACTTTACGCTGTTCATTGGAGATATTATCAAATTTTAAAAGGTTTGCTCGTTCGTCTTGATGCATTCTTTCGACTTGCTTTTGTGCACGCTCAATGGACTTTGTTACCATGCCGTGTTCTATTGCTTCGTCTGACTTCATGCCCAAACGACTCATCATGTTTTTTACTTTTTCAGAGGCAAAACGACGCATCAAATCATCATCGAGAGAGAGATAAAAACGCGTAACGCCTGGGTCACCTTGACGACCCGATCGCCCACGAAGCTGATTATCAATTCGGCGAGATTCATGACGTTCAGAAGCAACCACCATTAAACCACCTTTTTCAATCACTTCGTCATGTCTTACCTGCCAAGCGGCTTTGACTTCGATAAGTTTTTTATCCGATGGTTTTTTTAATTCTGAAATTTCAACTTCTAAATTTCCACCTAGTACGATATCCGTTCCACGCCCTGCCATGTTAGTTGCAATGGTAATTGCTCCTGGGCGTCCTGCTTCTGCGATAATTGTTGCCTCACGTTCATGATGTTTAGCATTCAATACATTGTGTTTTATTTTCGCTTCGGTCATTAAATTCGACAGAATTTCAGACATTTCAATCGAAGCGGTTCCAACTAAAATTGGTTGGCCTGTTTTGTGGATTTCTGCAATATCACGTACAATAGATTTAAACTTTCCTTGAATATCTAGGAAGATTAAATCTGCTTTATCATTACGCATTGACTTAACATTGGTAGGTACAACCACCACTTCAAGGCCATAAGTTGACAAGAACTCTCCCGCTTCCGTATCGGCTGTTCCTGTCATGCCTGACAATTTACTATATTGCCTAAAATAATTTTGAAAGGTAATCGAAGCGTAGGTTTGGCTTTCTGCTTGAATCTGGACATTTTCTTTCGCTTCTACCGCTTGGTGTAATCCGTCTCCCCAACGGCGACCTGCCATTTTACGACCGGTATATTCGTCGATGATGATAACTTCATTATCTTGAACAATATAATCGGTGTCTTTTTCAAACAATAAATTTGCTCTTAATGCGGCATTTACTAACTTCATCAAGCCAATGTGTTCAGCGTCATAAAGTGATTCTCTTTCACCTATTAAGCCAACTTCAACCAACATTTGCTCAACTTTTTCGTGTCCATCATCCGTTAGGTGAACTTGCTTATTTTTTTCATCAATAACAAAGTCACCCGTTGTGGTTTTAGTTTCTCTATCCTCTTCACCTCTTTCGAGATTAGGAATAATCGGATTAATTTTTTTATATTGCTCAGACTTGTCTTCAGCTGGGCCTGATATAATTAATGGCGTTCTTGCTTCATCAATTAAAATCGAATCGACCTCATCAATCACCGCAAAATGCTGACCACGCATCACTCGTTCTTCAGCAAAAATAGCCATATTATCGCGTAGATAATCAAAGCCAAATTCATTATTAGTTCCGTAGGTCACGTCACAACTATATGCCTGCTGTTTTTCTACCGCTGACTGCCCAGATAAAATAACACCCGTTGTTAAACCAAGGAAACCATAAACTTTACCCATTTGTTCAGAATCACGCTCCGCCAAATAGTCATTTACTGTAATAACATGCACGCCTTTATCTTCTAACGCATTCAAGTACACCGCTAAGGTCGCGACAAGGGTTTTACCCTCACCTGTGCGCATTTCTGCGATATTACCTTCGTGCAATACCATGCCACCAATCATTTGCACATCGTAATGACGAAGTTCTAAGGTACGTAAACTTGCTTCTCGAACCACCGCAAAGGCTTCTGGCAAAATAGATTCAAGAGTGCTACCTGCTAATAAACTCTGTTTAAAACTGGCTGTTTTAGCTTGCAGTTCCTCATCAGATAAGGCTTGTGTAGCCTCTTCAAAACCATTGATTTGATCAATTCTTGTGCGGTATTTTTTAAGCAGGCGGTCATTTCGACTACCAAATATTTTTGTTAAAAAGGACAGTGCCATTTGTTTAAATCCAAATTATATTTATGTGTAAATTTTCTAAAAAGATAACTGATTATATTAGCACATTAACGTAATTATTAGACATAAAAAACCAGCTAATTGCTGGTTTTTTATAGGGGTCCAATTCCTGTATCGGAATTGGGTAGAGCCGATAGATTAAGAAGCGAGAATTTTGCTGCTTCCATATTCAATAGGCGGTGTTTGCCCTGCATAATCAATAATCTCATAAGCAGACTTATCATTCATCAACGTGCGGAGCAATTGATTATTTAACGCATGCCCTGATTTATGAGCTACAAACGCACCAACAATTGGATGCCCTGCCATGAATAAATCACCGACCGCATCTAAAATTTTGTGGCGTACAAACTCGTCTTTATCGCGCAAACCATCTTCATTCATTACACCACCATCATCTAAGCCAATTGCATTATGCAAACCTGCACCCAAACCAAGATTTTGTGCTTTTAATCGCTCAATATCCTGCATAAACCCAAAAGTTCTTGCCCGACTGACTTCTTTAAAATAGGAAGTGGAAGAAAACTCTAACGTCATTTCTTTTGCTGTATCTTCAAAAGCGACATGGTCAAAGTCAATAGAAAACGTTAGTTTGAACCCTTCATAAGGTTCAAACGCAGCGGAACCGCCCTTGTCATTGGTAACCGTAATAGATTTTAAAATACGAATAAAACATTTGGGGGCTGTTTGAGCGGTGATTCCTGCTGATTGTAACAGGAAAATAAAGTGCGACGCACTACCGTCCATAATAGGTACTTCGTCAGCGGTAATGTCAATATATAAGTTGTCGATACCAGTACTTGCTAACGCCGACATAAGGTGTTCGATCGTCGCGATTTTAACTTCTTGCTCACCAACATCTTTAATGATGGTTGTACAAAGCACCGTTTCTCTAACAATATCTGGCGATACGGGCAGTTCAACGACTGGATTTAAATCAATTCGTCGAAAAACTATCCCAGTATTTTCGGGGGCTGGTCGCAGTGTTAACAAGGCTTCATGCCCTGTATGTAGCCCTACGCCTTTCGCTTTAATTGTGTTCGCAATCGTTTTTTGTCGCACTTGCTGATCCTTTTCTAATGCTTTTTTTGTTGACTATTTTAGCACAGGCTGCAAGGAACCATTTAACAACTGATTAAAAACTATCTTTAAACCAACTTTTCATTTTAGAGATAATTGAGTCTTTACCTAGCATAGGTGTTTTTTGGGATGAACGCTGAGTAGGTCGGTAAGCGGTATGTTGCTGTGCGTAGTTAAGCAATCCAACGGTGGTTGCAAAGGATGGGCTAGAGACTTCGTCTTTTAAACCAACTACGTCAACTGGAACACCTAGTCTTACAGGCATATGAAAAACTTCTTCTGCAAGTTCAACTGCTCCTTCGACCAGTGAGCTCCCACCTGTTAAAACGATTCCTGCCGCAACTTTATCTTCAAAATTTGCACGGCGTAGTTCAGCTTGAATCAGCTGAAAAAGTTCTTCGTAGCGAGGCTCAATTACTTCGACAAGTGTTAGGCGTGATAAGCATCGCGAAGGTCTATCTCCAACAGATGCCACTTCAATTTCTTCATCTACGGCAATTAATTGGGGCAAGGCACAGGCATAATCACGTTTAATCTGTTCTGCCGCCGCCATTGGTGTTCTTAGCGCGACGGCAATATCATTGGTTACCTGGTCGCCAGCAACGGGAATGACGGCGGTGTGGCGAATTGCACCATTTTGAAAAATGGCAATATCTGTCGTTCCACCACCGATGTCCACTAGGCAAACGCCCAGTTCTTTTTCGTCTTCAGATAAAACGGATTCTGATGAGGCGAGTTGTTCTAGAATTAATGAGTCAACCGTCAAATCACAGCGTTCAACACATTTCGTAATATTTTGTGCAGAACTCACCGAGCCTGTAATCATGTGAACTTTTGCTTCTAAACGCACACCAGACATACCGACAGGTTCACGGATACCACCTTGATTATCAATCATGAATTCTTGTGGCAAAATATGTAGAATTTCTTGGTCACTTGGGATCGCGATGGTTTTCGCGGCTTCAATCACGCGTAAAACGTCTTCTTCTTGCACTTCTTGATAACTAATCGCGACCATGCCATTTGAATTAAAACTGCTGATATGACTACCTGCGATTCCAACCGAAACGGAACTAACATGTACACCAGACATACGTTCAGCACCATCAATGGCACGCTGAATAGATTCAACGGTTGAGTCAATATTGACCACGACACCTTTTTTCAGACCTTTTGAAGGATGAGTGCCAATTCCAATAATCTCAATCGCACCGTCTGCTTTAATTTTTCCGACAATCGCCGCTATTTTAGAGGTTCCTATATCTAACCCCACAACGATATTAGACTGCGAAGACGTGTGCCTTTTAACCATTTCCTTACCCTTTGTACCCTTTGAGATTGTTTTTTCTTTTTATAACGAACCCATTACTATACCGTAAATCATAGGTTTGTGCATTATTTCTTACTTCTTTTTTAACTTTTGGGTATGCTTTTATGAATCGATCAAGCTGATGCTGCCAATCTTCCCGACCCACAATCATATTTTGATTTGAAACAAAGTAGATCATCCAGCCCTTATCAACCCGTTTATCTACTTGACGAATCACCCAGTCAAGCTCGTTAAACTTTTGCTGAAAAATCGCTAATTTCTGTAACATTTTTTTCGCCTCAGCATCCTCGCCATACAAAACAGCATATTCCGCAAACTTCTCAATATTATGCGGATAAAAAACATCACCATTTTGATTTAACAAGGCATTCTCTCCCCATTTTGCGACGGGAATCTGTTCAATCACTTTTACTTGCAGGGTGTCAGGCCACTTTCGTGCAACTTCCGCTTGATAAATCCAGTCGAGTTTCACTAAATCAGCATGAATTTGTTCAATATTTAACCGCCAAAACGACTCGCCAACATAGGCATTCAGCACTTGATTAATTTGTTCTTTGTTTAACTGTTTTAGCGTAGATTTAAGTTGATATTTTTCAAGCACACGCTCGGGAGAGTACATAAACCAAGCTAACACTGACAATACCAGCACCAATGCAAAACCAACCGAGAAAAATCGTGACGAGTTAATCATTATTCACCGTCAAGCTGAGTAACCACACAACCAGTTCGCCAAACGATAAATCAACCGCCTTCGCCGCCATCGGTACGAGACTGTGGTCAGTCATACCTGGTACGGTATTTACCTCAATTAGCCAAGCTTGGTTTTTTTCATCTAGCATTAAATCTACTCGCCCCCAATCTTGACAACCGACACTGTCAAATGCTTGTACAGACAGTAATTTCATTGCTATTTCCAGTGACTCGTCCAAACTAACAGGGCAAAGGTATTCAGTGTTGTTTGACTTGTATTTAGCGTCAAAATCGTAAAATTCATGGTCGGTTTTAAGTTCAATCAACGGCAAAGCAACACCATTAACCACTGCACAAGTAAATTCTCTACCCGTAATCCATTTTTCTATCAAAATTTCACTATCATACTGTTGTGCAAAAATGATTGCTTCTGTTAATTCTTGTAGGTTATTGGCTTTTCGCATGCCAATACTTGAACCTTCTCGAACCGGTTTAACAATCACGGGAAAGTCCATCGTAAAGTCACTAGCAACAAAAGGTAAATATTCAGAAACCACCATAAAACTCGGTGTCGATAAACCAAGTCCTTGCCATAGCCATTTAGTGCGTAATTTATCCATTGCCAAGGCAGAAGCAGCCATACCACTGCCAGTATAAGGCATTTCAATTGCATCTAAGACCGCCTGTACACCTCCGTCCTCGCCCCATCGCCCGTGGATAATATTAAATACTCGGTCGTACTTTCCAGACAGTTCGATTAATTGGTTAATGCTGGTAATATCTAATAAATCGGCTTTGACACCTTGCGATTTTAAAGCTTCAAAAACAGCCTTTCCGCTATTTAGTGAGACTTCTCTTTCCGCCGCAATGCCGCCCATAATAACGGCAACCCTACCCAGATTTTTAACCGAATAGTTTGTAACATTTTTTTTTAATTCAACATAATTACGGATACTGCTACTCACCTTGTTCGCTCCAAGTTTTCGCTATTCGTCCGATATCACCCGCACCCATGATTAATAAAACATCATCGTCTAACAATAAGTTTTCGGCAATGGAATCTAAGTCCGTTAATGCATCAGCATGCACCAAATTTGTTTTACCCTGCATGCGTAACGACTTCAATAATGACTTAGAGTCAAACGCCGACAGCGGTAATTCACCCGCGGGATAGACCTCCGTCAAAATTAGTAAATCGGGTTCTTTCAATGCCTGTACAAACTCATCAAACATATCACGGGTTCGCGTATAACGGTGCGGTTGAAACACCAATACAAGACGTTTGTTAGGGTAGGAGTTTCGAGCCGTTTTTAAGGTGGCTTCCAGCTCTGTCGGATGGTGTCCATAATCATCAACAAGCGTAATTTTTTTACCTCCAATTACGCGTTGATTACTCACTTCAAAACGACGACCCACCCCACCAAATTTCGCCAGTGCGGCTTGAATTTTATCTATTTCCACATTCAGTTCAATCGCAACCGTAATCGCCGCCAAAGCATTTAATACATTATGCTCACCTGGCTGGGTTAAGGTTACATCAAACGGTTCTAAATCAAAGGCTTTAACCTTAAACGTCATTATCAAACCCGTTGCGACCACATCATAACCGTGTACATCAGCTTCTTCTGAAAAGCCATAGGTAAATAATTTTCGTGATAATTTAGGGATAATATTTCGAACGTTCTCATCATCAATACAGACCACCGCCATGCCGTAAAAAGGCAAACGATGGATAAATTCAACAAAAGTATTTTCTAAAACTTGGTAATCACCTTGGTAGGTTTCCATGTGATCTTCGTCGATATTGGTAATCACCGACATCATTGGTGTTAGATGCAAAAATGAAGCATCCGACTCATCAGCTTCGGCAATCAAATACTTACTCTGCCCTAAACGAGCATTCGAACTAACCTGTTTTAACAAGCCACCAATCACAAACGTAGGATCCAGCCCACCCTCTGTCAAGATGGCTGCCGCTAAACTTGTCGTAGTGGTTTTGCCATGTGTTCCCGCAATCGCAATCCCAAACTGCATCCGCATTAATTCCGCCAACATCTCCGCACGGGGAATAATCGGAATCCGATGTTCTTTCGCATAATCTACTTCAGGATTACCCGTTCCAATCGCGGTTGAAGTCACTACCACATCGCTTTCTTTAACATGATTTGCTTCATGACCGATTTGAATATTCGCTCCCAAAGAGCGTAAACGCGTGACAGTTGGGTTAGCACGAATATCCGAACCGGTAATAACATAACCAAGATTCAAACAAACCTCCGCAATCCCTGCCATGCCAACGCCGCCGATACCGACAAAATGTATTTTGCTAATATAATCTTTCATGTAAAGGTCTCTGATATCATTATTTTTATTGTATCGGAATATGATACCTAAATAACAAATAAAAAACGTCAAAAATCGGTAAAAAGTGCCCAGGGGGGTATCAAAAAAGATGCTTTAGAATGGTTTTAAGCCAACATATCAACGGCTTCATGAATTGAAGCGACTAATCTGTTAATATCGTCAAAATTGTTATAAACGCCGAACGAGGCTCGAATAGTGGCTGGTACTTTAAATTTTTGCATTACGGGCATCGCACAATGGTGACTGGCTCTGACGGCGATGCCGTCTTGATCCATTAGGGTTGCCATGTCGTGTGGGTGAACGCCTTCGATGACGAAAGAAACAACTGCACCTTTGTTTTTGGCTTGTCCTATAATCGTTAAACCATCAATGTTATTGAGTTGTTCTGTGGCGTATTTGAGGAGTTTATTTTCATGGCTGGCAATATTTTCTAAGCCTATTTGTTGCATGAAATCAATCGCAACACCTAATCCAATTGCTCCAGAAATATGCGGTGTTCCCGCTTCGAA
This sequence comes from uncultured Piscirickettsiaceae bacterium, assembly GCA_964597465.1. Taxonomy (GTDB): domain Bacteria; phylum Pseudomonadota; class Gammaproteobacteria; order Thiomicrospirales; family Thiomicrospiraceae; genus Hydrogenovibrio. The sequence goes on from CAZQYD010000015.1 coordinate 8,772, forward strand.
TTTATAAGGTAGGATGTTATATTCTGTTTTTTCAAAGGTGACAGAATAAATCATGTCGCCACCGCTTTGGTATGGCGGCATGGATTCTAATAATGTTTTTTTGCCGAATAATACACCAATGCCTGTTGGCCCATACATTTTATGGGCTGAAAAGGCGTAAAAATCGCAGTTTAAATCCTGCACATCTACTTGTAAATGCGGCACTGCTTGCGCCCCGTCAATTAATGTTTTTGCTCCGACTTTTTTTGCCATGGCAATCATTTCTTTAACGGGGTTAATTGTGCCAAGTGCATTTGACATGTGAGTTATCGAGACCAGTTTGGTTTTTTCAGAGAGCATTTCTGCAAAGTTATCTAGTGAAATTTCACCTTGCTGGTTAATTCTTAAAATCGATAATGTGATGCCCAGTTCGTCACGCAATATTTGCCAAGGCACGATGTTAGAGTGATGTTCCATTTCGGTGATGATGACTTCATCACCTTGCTTTAAATTTGAACGTCCCCAGCTACTCGCAACCAAATTAATTGATTCCGTTGTGCCACGGGTAAAAATAATTTCTTTAGTTGATTGAGCATTAAGAAACTGACGGGTTTTTTCTCTTGCTCCTTCATAGGCTTCCGTTGCTCGTTCGCTTAATCCGTAAACTCCGCGATGAACATTGGCGTTTTCAGCTGTGTAATAACGAGATAGTGCATCAATCACTACCTGTGGCTTTTGTGAAGAAGCACCACTATCAAGATAGACGAGTGGTTGCCCGTTTTCGGTTTGTTGTAAAAGCGGAAACTGTTCCCTAATCGCGTTGAAATCAACCATTAAACGTCCTTAGCTAACTTAGTGGTAATTAAATTCGCTAACCAGTTTTTTATTTTGGAATTTTCAATCGACTCTAACGGCTCAAGTACAAACGCTTTAGTAATTAATGCCATTGCATCGGCTTTATCAATACCACGTGCTTGACAATAGAATAGTTGGTTTTTATTGATTTGCCCAGAGGTACAACCGTGCGAACAGAGAACATCATCGGCATAAATTTCTAGCTGTGGTTTGGTGTACATTTTGGCAGTATTGGATAGCAGTAGATTTTTATTATCCATATTACCATCGGTTTTTTGTGCATCTTGTGCGACATAAATCATGCCGTTAAATACTCCACGAGATTCGTCATCTAGTACGAATTTATGCAGTTGATAACTTTCGCAATTCGGTACATTGTGATTGGTTACGGTGCGTGAATCTACTACCTGCTTGTCCGTCCCTAACACTACTGAACTTTGGTAGGATTCACAGTGTTCGCCATTAAAGGTTACGATATTTTTATGTCTAGCAACCGCTGAACCTAAGTTAATGTAATGCGTTTTAAAAACAGATTTTTCTGCTTGTTCAATTTTTTGATTGTTGAAATAAAAGCTGTTTTCGTTTAAGCTTTGCACCACGAACTGTTCACAATAAGCTTCTTTTTCTAGCTTTATTTCAGTATAACTATTATTAAATTTAGGCTGTTCATTACCGCCAATAAATTGGTGAATAACTTTACATTGCGCTGCTTGTTCAAGATTTATTTTAATGCCGATTGCTTCTAAGGATTGTTGTGTGCTCACCTGTACGATATGAATTGGAATATCCACTAAAACATTTTTTTCAATATTAACAACAATTGTTTGCTCTGTCGCTAGCGAAAACAACGCAGGAAAAGTCTCCGTAGAACGGGGTAATAGTGGTTCATCTTCTATAATAGAAACTTTACAACCCTGCGGCAACTCTGCTGAGTATTCAGACAATTCTTCACTAAAAACACCATCAACAAAAACCAATTTAAAGGTTTCAAACTTAGGGAGATGTGCAGATAGCGATCCAGATACCCCCCCTGGGTACTTTTTCCCAAACAACGTTTGTTTCCAAGCCTCTAAGGAAGTATATTGCCACTCTTCATCTTTATTCGTTGGTAAACCATTTAATAACAAACTTTGTTTGGCTTTTTCTCTTAGCTTTGCAGTGGTTTGGCTTTCGTTTGGATTATTTTCGGCAATTGATACGTAATGTTCAATGACTTTGTTATCTTGCATTTGATTTAATCCCACTACTTGATACTAGCTTTATAATCAGCAATAATTTGATCATAACCATTTTTTTCTAGCTCGTGGGCTAACTCAAAGCTACCTGTTTTTATAATTTTTCCATCATATAAAACGTGAACAAAATCTGGTTTAATGTAATCCAACAAACGCTGATAGTGGGTAATCACGATAAAGCCACGTTCTTTAGTACGTAAAGAATTTACCCCATTCGCAACCACTTTCATGGCATCAATATCTAATCCAGAATCAGTTTCATCAAGAATACACAGCTTTGGTTCTAGTAATGCCATTTGAAAAATGTCATTACGCTTTTTCTCTCCACCCGAGAAACCGACATTAACGGAACGTTCCATCATGTCTTGGCGCATGTTTAACATTGCCATTTTTTCTTGTGCGTATTCATCAAAGTCAAACATGTCTAATGCAGGCTTACCCTGTTCTTCGCGCACCGCATTGACCGCTGTTTGCATGAATAACTTATTGCTGACGCCTGGAATTTCTACTGGGTATTGAAACGCTAAGAAAACACCTTGTCTTGCTCTATTTTCAGGATCTTCTTCTAAAATATCTTCGCCATTAAATAACAACTCGCCTGCAGAAACTTCGTAGTCTTCATTGCCAGAAATTACGCTAGAAAGTGTACTTTTTCCCGCTCCATTTGGTCCCATAATTGCATGGACTTCGCCAGCTTTTACTTGCAAACTTAAACCTTTTAGAATTTTTTTGTCTTCGTCTTCTTCAACGTGTGCGTGTAAGTTTTTAATCTCTAATAACATAGTTTATCCTACTGATCCTTCAAGGCTGATTGCCAATAATTCTTCTGCCTCTTGAGCAAACTCAAGAGGTAATTCTTTAAATACTTCTTTACAAAACCCGTTCACAATCATCGAAATAGCATCTTCTTCACCGATACCACGTTGTTTGCAATAGAAAAGTTGGTCATCGCCAATTCGTGAAGTGGTCGCTTCATGTTCCATGGTTGCGGTTGCGTTGCCAACTTCAATATACGGAAAGGTGTGTGCACCGCATTTATCACCAATCAACATTGAATCACATTGGGTAAAGTTACGAGCATTTTCTGCGGAAGGTAAAATTTTAACCATTCCTCGATAGGTGTTTTGTGAAACCCCTGCGGATAACCCTTTGGAGATAATTGTGCTACTGGTGTTTTTGCCGATATGAATCATCTTGGTACCCGTGTCCGCTTGCTGATGATTATTGGTTAAAGCAACCGAATAAAATTCGCCAATTGAATTGTCACCTTTCAAAATACAAGATGGGTATTTCCAAGTAATCGCCGAGCCTGTTTCAGCTTGTGTCCAAGACATTTTTGAATTGCGTCCTTCACAAATTCCACGTTTGGTCACGAAATTTAAAATCCCGCCCTTATTGTCTTTATCACCAGGGTACCAGTTTTGCACGGTAGAATATTTTACCTCTGCATTTTCATGAACAATCACCTCCACCACAGCCGCATGCAGCTGATAACTATCACGTGCGGGTGCTGAGCAACCTTCAAGATAACTGACATAACTACCTTTTTCGGCAATGACAATGGTTCTTTCAAACTGCCCTGTCTTGGCTTCGTTAATTCTAAAATAGGTTGATAGGTCAATCGGGCAACGGACGTTTTCAGGAATATAAACAAATGTCCCATCTGATGCGACTGCGGAATTTAAGCTAGCGAAGAAATTATCATCATAACGTACCACCGTCCCTAGGTATTTTTGTACCAGCTTTGGATATTCATGCACTGCTTCTGAAAACGCACAGAAAATAATACCAAGTTCCGCCAAGTCTTCACGTTTCGTGGTTGAGACGGAAACCGAATCAAAAATAGCATCAACGGCAATATTTGGCTCCTCTGCACCCGCATTTCCTGCGACAGGTACGCCTAACGAGGCAAAAGCTTTTGCGACCTCTTTGTCCACTTCTGAAATTTCTAAATCACTATCGTCAGAACAAGCCGAGCATTCTGGTGCAGAATAATAACTGTAATCTTGATAATCCAGTTCAATATATTCCAGCTTTGCCCAGTGTGGCTCTTCTAATGTTAGCCAATGCTCATAAGCTTTTAGACGAAAATCTAGCATCCATTGCGGTTCATTTTTCTTGGCTGAAATTGCACGCACCACGTCTTCATTCAAACCTTTGGCAAAGGTATTCACATCAGTTTCAGTAAAGAAACCTTCTTTATAGCCACGGCTTTGGTTCACCATTAGGTCGTTGATTTCTTCGTACTCGGTATTGTATTCTGTGACGTCTGACATGAAAGTTTCTAAGTTAATTTTAATTCCGAGTATTTTAGTAGGTTATTAGGTATTTGTCCACTCTATCTACCTATAAAACGACATTTTACCACTAGGTTGCTAACTTGAATTCTGTGAGGCTTCTAGCATAGAAGCTAACCGCTGGTAAGCCGCACTAAAACAAAAATATTACAGATTTCTTAGTTCTCTATTTTTTCTTCTATCTTTTGCTAGAATCAAACTTTCACCGACGTCTAACGGAAAACTGATTTCCCTTTGCTCAAATCGACGACCCTGTTTAGCTCTTAAACCAAAGTTTGGATTATTATCTTTTTTCGCTTGGGTTTGTAAAACGGTTTGTACTTCTTTTAGGTCTTGAGCAGATAATTTCATCGCACTATCAACCCATGCCTCAGAGTAGGACATCAGTTCTTCTAAACTTACCTCACGCTTATCAGTGGGTTTATTCGTACTTTCATCGGCAAAATTTTTGATGAAAGAATTAACCGCTTCCTCTCCCTTCCCTTTCCCGACAACCTGGTTTACAACGCCCATTTCTAAAAGTCTGGAGGCGTCAAAAACGTCACCCGAAAGAATAATTTTGTCGGTTTTTTTAGAACCTATTAATTTTGCTAACAGTCCATAACCGCACACACCAGGCATTAAGCTAAAACGTTGACCAGGAAAACCCATTCTTGATTGTTCTTCCACGATACAAACTTCCGTCGAAATAGCACTCACTAACCCACCACCGATTGCGTCGCCTTCGACCAGAGAAATCGTTGTAATCGGCAAATTTAAATTAACATAATTAAGATAAGTGACATCAATATTTAACTTAACGTATTTTTCGAATTCTGCTCGATTTCGATCTTTAATTAGCTTCACAAACAAGCTTAAATCACCACCATAGTTAAATACATTTGACGTTAATGAAGCATTAACAAGAAATTTGACTGGTGTTTCTGGTTTAGAGTGATTGAAATCAAAGTAAGCAATCAACTCTTTTTGAAATTGCTGATATTGCTCTAGTATTTCCAATGTAAAAAAGGGGTGGGTGCTTGGTTTTGAATAACACCAAATAGCTTCGGTTTCAGCGTCGTATCGAATCGCTATATCTTTTCTATCTCGTATTAATTGATGAAATTTCTTATCCATTTTTTATTCCTTTTATTAAATTAATTTGCTTTATTTGGAAGCGTTCCACGTCCATTGAGCACTTGTATCA
>CAZQYD010000016.1:0-14284 GCA_964597465.1 uncultured Piscirickettsiaceae bacterium
AACGCAGTGGCGGTTGGAAAAAACTAACCGAACAACAACAAACTGAATTAATGGTAAATCCTGATCCTGCATTAATATTTGAGCACGAAACCTTAATTAAACGCCCTGTTTTAGTGGCGGATGAAGTTATTCATTTTGGTTTTAAACAGTCAATATATGATGCAATAATACCCCCTAAATAATTAAAAGAAAATCATGTCTGAAACCATAAAACTAGCACAACAACTTGTCCAAATTGATTCGATTACACCTGACGATAAAGGCTGCCAGGCAATCATTGCCGACTACCTCTCTCCCTTAGGGTTTAAAATTGAAAACATGCCCTTTGCAGAGGTTACTAACCTTTGGGCAAGAAAAGGCACTACTAGCCCCTGCATCGTTTTTGCAGGGCATACCGATGTTGTGCCAACAGGAGATGAAAATGAATGGACACACCCACCCTTTTCAGCCCATATTGATGAAAATAACATGATGTTTGGACGTGGCACAGCGGATATGAAAAGTTCAATCGCCTGTTTTATGGTTGCCGTAAAACAGTTCGTTAAGGATTATCCAGACCATAAAGGTTCGATTGCTTTTTTAATTACCAGTGATGAAGAAGGTCCCGCACATAACGGTACGGTGAAAGTAATTGCAGCACTGGAAAAACGTGGAGAAAAATTTGAGTATTGTTTAGTTGGCGAACCTTCAAGTAGTAAAAAACTGGGCGATTCAATCAAAAATGGACGTAGAGGTTCTTTATCAGCCACCTTGAAAATAATCGGTCAGCAAGGACATATTGCCTACCCAGAATTAGCCGAAAACCCGATTCACACCGCTATACCTGCTTTAAATGAATTAATTGCAAAAACTTGGGATGAAGGCAATCAATATTTTCCACCAACCTCTTTTCAAATCTCAAATATGAACGCTGGAACTGGTGCAACCAATGTAATTCCAGCCGATAACACAATCTTGTTTAACTTCCGATTTTCAACTGAGAATACCAAAGAAAGTTTACAAAAAGGGGTGTTAGAAATCCTAGATAAACACCAACTAAAATACCAAATAGACTGGCAACATTCTGGCGACCCGTTTATCACACCCGCAGAGGGGGAATTAATAAAAGCAGTCAGCACAGCCATTGAAGACGAATTGGGTTATCAAACACAACTTTCAACAGGTGGCGGCACATCCGATGGACGATTTATTGCTAAAACAGGTTCACAAGTTATTGAGTTAGGACCGTTAAATGCGACTATTCACCAAATTGATGAACAGGTAAGTATTGATGATTTAGAGAAATTAACTAAAATTTATTACAAAACGCTGATAAATATACTATGAATGAAATCCTTGTCATCATTCTCCAAGTCGCTGCTTTAATATTTTTTATTGCCCTAATCTATCCCACCATCAAAGCCGAGAATTGGAAAGAAAAATTCATCGAAAACAAACAAGCAAAATCTGTTTTAATCGTATTTGTACTTATTCTAGGTTTAATGACATTAATGGGGCTATATTTAGACATATTTTTTCCCGTTGAAGTGCTTAGATAGAGAGAATTACCCCCCTGGGCACTTTTTAACCAAAAAACGCTTTAAAATTAGCTAAAAAATGTTTAAGCGACTTCAATCACCTCTACTTTATAGTCTAAGGTTTTGTCTGCTAATGGGTGGTTACCGTCAAGGTAAACTTTATCTTCGTCTACGCCTGTTATTCTAAATTCAATTGTCTCGCCATCTGGATCTTCAGTCTCAACGATTGAACCGATTTCAATCTCAACATTATCATCAAAATTTTCAGGACCGGCAAATACGATTAAGTCTTCTCTCTTAGCACCATAACCCTTTTCAGGCTCAATGGTAAACCTAGCTTTAAAACCCGGCTCTTCACCTTCTAAAAACTCTTCCAAGCCGAGGATTATCTCCCCTTCTCCGTGAATATAATGAACTGGCTCACCTTTATAGGTTGAGTCAATCAATTCACCACTTTCGTCTCTTAGTTCATAATGGAAAGTAACTTCACTGCCTTTTTTAATTCTCATACTTATCTACTCTTTATTTTATTTATAATATGGCATATTTTACTCAAAAAGTTGATCAAAAATGCGCCAAATATTACTTGATACTGAAACAACAGGTTTTGATCCTAAAACGGGTGACCGAATCATTGAAATCGGTGCGGTTGAAATGTTCAAACGTAAACTGACGGGTAATAATTACCACCAATACATTCAGCCAGAAAGAGACGTGCCTGCCGATGCCATTCAAGTGCATGGTATCACTAACGAATTTCTAAAAGGTAAACCCGTTATCGCAGAAATTATCGATGACTTTATGGAGTACGTGAAAGGGGCTGAGTTAATCATTCACAACGCTCCATTCGATGTCGGCTTCATTAACCATGAACTATCAATGCTCAAAGCCAATCATTGGGGCAAAATTGAAGACCATTGCACCATTACCGACAGCCTAAAAATGGCTAGAAAAACCTACCCAGGGCAGAGAAACTCTCTCGATGCACTTTGCAAACGGTTAGGGATAGATAACTCTAATCGTGTTCTGCATGGAGCCTTACTAGATTCTGAAATCCTCGCGGACGTTTACCTAATGATGACGGGTGGACAAACCGATTTATTGTTAAAAGATGATAGCTTTACAGACGAAACAACCATCAAACGAATTTCAAGTAATAGAGCTGCCTTGAAAATATTGCAAGCCAGCGATGAAGAAATCGTTAGTCATCAAAGTAAACTGGCAGAAATTTCTAAAAAATCAGGCATAAAAATTAGCTGGTAGCTTTTTATCGACTAACATAATTACCACGTGCAATTAACCCGTCATCAATTGTCAGTATTGAACCTGTCACCCATGCCGTTGCATTCAATAATAAATAACTGCAAACTCCTAGTGGACAAAGGATAACACTCTAATCCAATTTCTAGGCAGGGATTTGGGTATTAAACACCTACCGCTTGCCAAGCCAGATTAACCTGCTCGACGGCATTTGCACCATAAGATTCAGCAGCACTTGCCATTCCTATTTTAGCATTTGCAAAATTAGTGGTGCTTGTCCAATAGTTTGCAGTGGCATCAAAGGCTATTTTAATGGCTGTTTCAATACCTAACCCCGAAACCATTATATTATTATGCTCTCCACCATTTGCTAACAAATAAAACATTTTATTTGGTACGCCGCTGTTTACATGTACACCACAATAATCATTGGTACAGACGTCAGGAATAGGGCAGCTTTCAAAATCAGCATCTTGCCAACCTACTCCCTTATAAGTGTCTGGTTGATTAAACTGCGTGGGTTCTTTTAGCGAACGTATAGCCGTGCCAATTTCTTCTCCCACCGTCCAAAAACTACTACCTTCACTTTGTGCAACGGCAACACCTATCCAGTCAGAAAAGGCTTCATTTAACGCACCTGGTTCTCTTGAATACTGTAGTTTTGAATGGCTGCCTGTGATGGCATGTCCCCACTCATGGGCAGTGACACTTAACGCACTTGCCAAGCTAAGCCTGCCATTAACCGTTGGGGTATAAGCGATACTACTGCCGTTCCAAAAAGCATTAAACAACGTGCCTGGTTGGAGAATTCTACCGCAAAAAGGTGTCGGTACGATTGGATAGTCTAAATGTGTGACCGCAATCATCTCACTACCTTCATTATCGTAACTACGAATGCCAAAGGTATCTTTAAAGTAGTCAAAAGTAATCAACGAGCCTGCATAGGCATCAACGCCTTGACTGTCTAATTCTAAGCTTGTTTTTGCCCGATGACTAAGTAACTGAGGGTTACTAAACTGATGAACATTTCGAACAAACTTTTTAGATTGAATAGCAGCATCACCACTTAAACCATCATTACCACGACGACTTGTATCTCTTAAATAAATATGATTATCAGATTCTTGTAATTTTGTAATGGCTAATTCAGGGTAAATTTTAGCTTGCCCATCTATGGTTTGTCCCTGTGCTGTAACCATACTTTCAGCAGATTCAACATTAGCCCCAAAAGAGATAACAGGCACGACATATTTACAATTTTTAATACCCCTCACTCTTGCATAAACGGTTGCATCGACAGGGCTATCTAAAAGAATACGTGCGGTATTATCAGTATCACTAGATGATTTGTCATAGTTTAAACTAAAGCCTTGTTGTTCTGAACCATTGGTAATTTCTAATGAACAACATGGTTTTTCTTTGCAGTTTTTGACTTCCATTTTGACTTCGTAAAGTTTATTTTTTTTCAAAAATAATGGATACTGAACATGCTGATTGTCTGCAAGGTTAATCGGTTTCGTACTTTTTTCGACAATGGGTTCGCCACTTCCGCCGCCACAACCAACAAACGACAAAGAAATAAGACTGATTTGGATAAATTGTTTCATAAATTACCTCGTCTTATGATAATGTTGAACATTGACGGTTTTATCCAAAATATTAGCCTCAATCTCGTCCGTTAATTTAAAAGAATACCTTATTGACCTAGCGACCACGTCAACTTTCCAGATAAGGTATGGACGGGATAGAACAATAATTGGCTGATTAGAAAGTACCTTTAACTGACTAACAGATGTTTTTAAATTTTGAGCAACTTTGTTTAAAATAGCTTGTGAATTTGAAACGGTCGTACCATTTTTTAGTGCACGTTCAATCGAAGTGCGTACATTAACAGGTAAATCCTGCAAATAGCCATTCACACTAGCAACCTGATTATTTTGATTAAAATGTACTATTATTTCAATATTTTCAACTTTAATCCCTTGGTAAGTTCGCGCAAAACGCAGATGCTTTCTACCTAAACGGTCACTCGTTATTTTCTTAAAAAATAAATTATCGAAAGACTCTATTCCAAATACCTGCTGATTTTTAACAAGGTATTGCTTCGCTTTTAAAATCAAAGCTTCCTGATTTATCTCCCTGCTGTTTTTTTGTTGTATATTCTTATTATGGATAATCTCATTGGGCTTAAAAAAGAATAAGCCTTCTACTTGACTGCTTGAATTTAGGCTCGCAAATTGGATATTTACTGGCTCAGCATAACAAGCAAAATGAAAAATAAAACCTACCAATAATATTATTTTTTTCAACGTTATTGCTCTTTTTATATAATTAAGTAATGAGAAGTGAGTAATTAAAATTTGTCTGAATATCAATATCAGCACAATACCTACAGACTACTATATAAACAAACAATTCTTATTACAACTTTTAATCCCAAAACTTAATCTAAATTACATATTTAATGCCGTCTGGCGTATATTTTGCTTTGTATATAATTAATTAAACCCAGTTTACTTTATACCGACCCCCTACTTAGCTACCGTTAGGTCTCTAAATTTGGGTTATAATAAGCGGATTCAAAACTAACCTAAATATGGCAAAATAAATATGGCTATTGATAAAAATATAAACATACTTGTAGTTGATGATTTTTCAACCATGATTCGAATTGTGACCAACCTTTTAAAGGAGCTTGGTTTTACCAACATTGATGATGCAAATGATGGTTCAAAGGCATGGCCAATGATCCAATCTGGAAAATATGACTTTATCGTCAGTGACTGGAATATGCCAGAAATGACTGGCATCGAGTTATTACGTAGAGTTAGAGCACATGAAGATTTTAGCGACATGCCTTTCATGCTAATTACCGCTGAGCAAAAACGTAGCCAAATTTTAGATGCCGCTCAAGCAGGTGTCGATGGCTATATTGTTAAACCTTTTACAGCTGCAACACTCAAAGAAAAAATTGATAAAATTGCCGAACGTAAAAACCTCATCAAGCGTAGTAATAAACAACCACAAGCAACTAAGCCTGCGACCCCTAATGCATCTGCTCAAGCATTTGCACAAGAGCAAAAAGCAAAAATGCAAAAAATGTTAGCGGCACTACCTCCCGAAAAAAGAAAAGCATATATGGAAAAACTTAGACGCCAACAACATACGAAATAACACAATTTTTCTAAATAAAAAAGGCTCCTATTAGGAGCCTTTTTTATTGCATTATAATTATCTAAGAACTACTTCAAAGTCTTATAACTTTCTCGCTTATTAATGTCTGCTTTCTCAAGTAAAGAATCAATTCTAGAACTAATCTCAGATTCTGTTTGAATTAAACTACCTGTGTTTTTAAGCTTTTCTAACTCAACAGCATTTGTAGGTAACACGCCATCAGTTACTTTTAGTAACTCAATTACAATGCTATCACCTAATGATAGAACGGATGTTACATAACTAGGTTTATCTAAACTTGGTTTAGGTGCCTTAAAGACAGCGTTGGTTAATAGCGGTAACAAAGTGCTGTTGTCACGCTGTACAGCTGTAACCGTTTTATATTCAACACCATCTTTTTCAAAAGATTTAAACTCGGTTCCAGAATTCACTTTTTCCAAGATGGTGGCGGCTAACTCTGCTGAAGCTTTCTTACCTTGTTGTTGTTTTATCGTTTTTTCAATTTCCTGCGAAACATCTGCAAACTCTTTTTGAGTAGCTGGAAACACTTTGTTCACTCTAACCACAACGGAAGATGTCGGCGTTAACTCAATAGAGGAGCTGTTCACTCCATTATTTTTCACTTCTTCTGCAAAAGCTGCCGCAATCACTTTTTGGTTAGAAATTACAGCACCGTCTCCACCTTGCTTTGAAAAAGGCTTGCTGGTTGCCACGGCAACATCAATGGCTATCGATGCTGACTCAAGCGTATCAGGTTGTTCGTAAGTTAATGTATTTAACTGCTCTAAAAGATTGAAATATTGCTGTTCAGCTTCTTTAGCACGATAACCTGTTTCAACTTCTTTTTTAACATCCACATAATCCTTTACAAATTTTGGATAGACTTTCGTTAACTTAATAATGTGATATCCAAAATCTGTTTTAACGGGTTCACTAATTTGCCCTTCTTCCAAAGAAAATACAGAGTCATCAAATTCAGCAACCATCATTCCTTGCTGAAACTTCCCTAAATCACCATTTAACGCTGCTGAACCGGGGTCATCAGAGAACTCTTTCGCTAATTTACCAAAGTCCTCACCTGCTTTAATTTTTTCTTGAATTTTTACAATTTTTTTAAGTGCGGACTCTTCTTGATTTGGTTGGTCAACTCTAACTAAAATATGACTGGCTTCACGCTGTTCCGGCGAGGTAAATTGATCTTGGTTATCTTGATAGTAAACATCAAGAACGTCTTCATTTACGGTTATTTTTTTTGCAATGTCTTTTTGATCTAGCAACAAATAATCTACGGTGATTCTTTCGGGAACAACATAATCACGTTTATTTTCTTCAAAGTAGTCCGCTATTTGTGATTCAGAAACTGTAATGCTGTCTGCTAATAAACGTTGGTCTATACGTAAATAATTAAATTTACGTTCTTGAAACTGCAATTTTGCTAAAGACTTTAATTGTGTATCTGTTGTAAACACTGAGGCGGACGTTATATTTTTAAATTGGTTTTCAAGTAGAAACTTACGTTGTTCATATTCGTATCTTGCTGGGCTTAGTCCATTACGTAGTAATATTTGATTGTAGGTTTCCTCATCAAACACTCCGTCTTTATGAAAAACATCCGAACCTTGAATAATGGCTGATAATTGTTCATCAGAAACGCTCATATTTCCAGCGGATGCATATTGTTGTATTAACTTTGATTCAATGAGTGCGTCAAGAATTTTCTCTCTCAAGGTTTCATCGTTTATAACTTGATCATACATATCACCAAACTGGCTTTGTAAGCGTTGTTTCTGTTGCCCATACAGCCTTAAAAACTCATTTCCCGTAATTTCATCACCATTAACTTCTGCAACAATGATTGTTTTTTCTGACTGTGCATACTGGTCAATACCAAATAAAGCAAAAGTAATAATAATTAAACCAACGATAACCCATGCTATCCAACCTTGCGAATTTTCTCTAATTGCTTGTAACATTTTTTTTCCTAAATACTAAACATCAAATGGATCAGACAGAACAAGTGTTTCTGCTCTATCTGGGCCGGTAGATAAGATAGAAACAGGCACGCCCATTTCATCTTCTAAAAATCGAATATATGCTTGGGCTTCTTTCGGTAACTCATCCCAAGATTTTACACCAACGGTTGATACCTGCCAACCTTTCATAGTGACATATTGCGGTGTTACCAATTCATATTCATCAGCACTTGTAGGTGGTAAAAATATTTTTTCGCCACCTCGCAAATAATGCGTACAAATTTGAATTTCTTCAAGCGTATCCATCACGTCAATCTTGGTTAAACAAACCCCCGTTAAACCATTTACCTGAGCAGAACGTCTTAATGCAACGGCATCAAACCAACCACAACGTCTTTGGCGACCCGTTGTTGCACCAAATTCATGACCCCGCGTACCCAGCGTTTTACCAATTTGATCCCCTTCATCATTTTCGACATCATAACAAAGTTCCGTTGGGAAAGGTCCGGCTCCCACACGTGTTGCATAAGCCTTGGTAATTCCTAAAACATAATCTAATTCACAAGGACCGATTCCACTACCCGCGGCGGCACCACCTGCAGTGGTGTTTGACGAGGTAACATAGGGATAAGTTCCTTGGTCTATGTCTAGCAACGTTCCCTGTGCACCTTCAAACATCAAGTTTTTACCTTGTTTGTTATAAGTAGCAATAAGGTCTGGAATATCCGTTAACATTGGGGTAATCAATTTTGCATAAACTTTACATTTTTCCCATAATGCATCAAAAACGACTGGCTCAACCTTATAGTAATTAACTAGCATGAAGTTATGATATTCAACGATGCTGGCAAGTTTCTCTTTGAAAATTTCCAGATTTTTAAAGTCACCCGCTCTTAATCCACGGCGTGCAACTTTATCTTCGTAGGCAGGCCCAATTCCTCGTCCCGTTGTTCCAATTGCTTTTTTACCACGCGCAATTTCTCTCGCTTGATCGAGGGCAACGTGATAGTCTAAAATTAACGGACAAGCGTCACTGATTTTTAAACGCTGTTTTACTTTTAAGCCAGTCTCTTCAAGCTCCATTACTTCTTTGGTTAAAGCCGCAGGGCAAACCACTACCCCATTACCAATTAAGCAATCAACATTCTCACGCAATATTCCTGAAGGAATTAGATGAAGAACTGTTTTTTTATCACCAATAACGAGAGTATGCCCCGCGTTATGCCCACCTTGAAAACGGACAACCGCAGCAACTCGGTCGGTCAAAAGGTCAACAATTTTACCTTTCCCTTCATCTCCCCACTGGGTACCTACAATAACAATATTTTTCTTTGTCATCTTTTTCTCTATTTAATGATTAATTGCCACTGGCTATTATTTAAAGCTAAATAGCTTTTACCAGTTGGAACATCTTCGTTTTTATAAAATCGTTTTACTATCATTGTCTGCTTAAATTCAGCAATCTTTTCTTCAAGCACTAAATCTGCCGTTACAGGGGCATAAATAGTTTCTTTATCTCCTGTTACTGCTTGCAATATATCTAGTGTGCTACGCAAGTCCAGACTAAAACCTGTTGCGGCAGTGTGCATGCCAAATTCAGCACCGATTCCGTCATACCGTCCACCTTTCGCAACACGATATAATTTTTTATCGGCAGCATAACAGCTAAAAATCACACCAGTATGATAGTCAAACCCTCTTAAATCCGTTAAATCTAAATTAATGTGCAGGCTTTGATTTGCAAGAGTGAAGTAATCAATTATTTGCTGTAATTTATTTAGGTTTTCATCAATTGAGTCGGATAAGCCTGTCAGTAAACTGCTCGCTTTTTCTAAAACATCCTCAACATTGCCGCACAAGGCTAACAAACCTTGAAATACATTTCTCAGATTACCTTCTAAGGTTAACTCACTAACAAAGTTTTCAAATTCAGGCACCGCTTTACGCTGCAAGATATCAATGAAACGATTTTTTTGTGACAGATCAAATTTAGCTAAATCCATAAGTTCTGCAACAATAGAAACCTGCCCAAGACTCAACGTTAAGTTTTTCAAACCTATCAATGATAAGGAATTCAACATCAAAGCAATAACTTCAATATCACTTTCAACGCCAGCATGCCCAAATAATTCAGCACCAACCTGCACAGGGCTTCTTGAGCCTTTCGCTTTATTATTTTTACTTCTTAAAACTTCTCCAACATAGCATAAGCGCGCGATGGATTGTTCTTTAAAAATAGGATGAGTAATCATCCGCGCAACTTGCGGAGTCATATCGGTTCTAACACCCATCATTTTTCCAGACTCTTGATCCGTAAAACGACAAGTATCTGTTGCTAGATTATGTGCTGTTCCCGTTAATAACGAATCTGTAAATTCTGCAATCGGTGGTAAAACCAATTCATAACCAGATGTTTCAAAGCCATCTAATAATTGACGACGGTAAAACTCAAGCTTTTTGGCCTGTTCAGGAAGAAGGTCTTCAATGCCTTCGGGGGTAAACCAGATGTTTTGCTGCATATTCTTTTTACTTCAATATATATAAAATAATCATTCCGATAGTGATACTAATCAACCCCATCGTCCTTAAACTTTTTTCATTTTGCTCGATAGCATGGCTCATCATGTTTTTCCAAAACTTTGGAAAAACAAAAGGGAGTAGCCCTTCAAAAATAAAGACCAGTGCAATTGCCGCAAAAAATAAATTCTCTATCATTTTTTTCCATAAAAAAGGTGACTAAATGTCACCTTGTTAAGATTTTAAATTACTTCTGTTTATTGAAGTATTTAAAGAAGTCAGATTTTGGATCAATTACCATGATATCAGATTTTTGATTAAATGCGGCTTGATAAGAATTTAAGCTTTGATAAAATGAGTAGAACTCAGCATCTTTCGAATAAGCGTCCGCATAGATTTCAGTCGTTTTTCCATCCGCTTCTCCTCGGATTTTCTCTGCATCTCTAAACGCATCAGAACTAATAACCGTTCTTTGTCTATCCGCATCAGCTCGAATTCTTTCCGCAGCCTCAGATCCTTGTGAGCGTAAATCATTCGCTACTCGGTTACGCTCAGCAGCCATTCTACGATAAACAGTTTCATTAATATCTTGTGGTAAATCTACACGCTTGATTTGTACATCAACGATATCAATACCAAAAGAAGAAACTGCCAACTTTGTATTCTTTTTAATATCAGAAACAATTAAAGTACGATCTTGCGATATGACTTCTTGAACTGTTCTGGTACCAAATTCTGCACGTAAAGCATCCTTGACAATTTGCCCTAGTCGTAGATTCGCTAAACGTATATCACCGTTCATGGTGGTATAGAATTTCTTTGCGTCAACTATTTTCCATTTAACAAATGAATCCACGTTTAAGTTTTTCTTTTCACTGGTTAAATAGCGTTCTGGAGCGGCATCAAGTGTTTGCAAACGCACATCAAATTTCTTAACGTTGTTCACAAAAGGTATTTTAATGTGTAACCCAGGTTTTAGATCAGCTTCAATAATTTCACCAAACTTAAATACCAGTGCGGTATTACCTTCTTGAATAGTATATAAAGCACTACTTGCGATAAAGAATATTGCGGCTGCTGCAATCGATAAAATATTAGTCATTTAACGAAGCTCCCTTGTACTTAAAAAGTCACGGATATTACCCGTTTTTCTTGTGTTATTTGAATTAGCGTTTGAATTAACCGCTTGAGTGGCATTATTCACCGCGTTGTTAAAAGGCGTTACGGAACCTTGATTTTGTTGATTAATCATTTTATCCAGTGGCAGGTACAAAAGGTTAGTACCACTGTCCGCACCAACAAACACTTTAGATGTATTGCTAAACACATTCGTTACCGCTTCAAGGTACAAACGTTCTCTGGTTACTTTCGGTGCCTTTTCATATTCAACTAATATGCTACTAAAACGACTCGCTTCACCGGTTGCTCGCGCAATTTTTGAATCATAATAGGCTCTCGCTTCTTCAAGCTGTCTTGCCGCCTGCCCTCTAGCTTTTGGCAAAATATCATTCGAATATGCTTCCGCTTCACTGATTAATCTTTCTCTATCTTCACGTGCTTTTACAACATCCGCAAACGCACCTTGAACTTGTTCTGGTGGCTGAGCATCTTGTAAGTTTAGCGAGGTAATGATTAAACCCGTGTCATAATCATCCAACTTAGCTTGTGTTAAAGCCTTTACTTTCGTAACAACTTCATCACGCCCTTCTGTTAGTACAAAGTCCATGGTATTTTTACCAACTGTTTCGCGTAAAGATGATTCAGTTAAAGCACGCAAGGTTAAGTCTGGATCAGAAACTGCATATAGATATTTTCTAACATCTGATACTTGATACTGTACCGCGATTTTAATATCGATGATATTTTCATCTTTAGACAGCATTAGTGCTTCTGAAGGAACGGTGCCATTACGATTTCTAGCGTCCGAACGATAACCAATCTCCGCGTTACGGACTCCGTCAACGTTGACAATAGTATCGGTTTCGATTGGCCATGGTAAATGCCAGTGTAATCCAGCAGTCGTTTGTTCTGTGAAAGCTCCAAAGCGTTTAACCACACCTCGTTCAGCAGAATCAACTACATACAAACCGCTCAATAGCCAAGCTGCTAGCACAACTAATACAACAGCAAAGATACCTTTTTTGTTGACACCGTTACTTGATCCACCATTGCCACCGAAGAAATTTTGTACTTTTCGAATCATTTCTTCAATATCAGGCTCATCACGTCTTGGCTTTCTAGGCCCTTCAGGACGTTTATTGTCGTTAGGGTTATTGCCATTGCCCCAAGGATCTTGTCCTGGTTTACCCGGTTCGTTCCAAGCCATTTACTTCTCCATTATTGATGATTTTATATTCAACTGAATATTTTAAGTTTTCTAGCCACAAAAGTCATTAAATTTTCTTATTATTTATTAGTTTTATTTATTTCGGCTTTTACAACTTCTTGCCATTCTTGAATTATATCCCATTCATTATGGGTTAAGGTCATAGTAAATTGACTATTACCATTTTCATGAAAGCTTTCATTTAGGATTGACCCTAGTGTATATAGTTCCGCTCTGCGTTTACCTGCTGACATTTCAAGTTCTATTTCTGCTGTGACAAAACTACCGCTGAAAAAACTAGCTACCGCTTCTAGCATCAAGTCAATTCCTAGATTCTCTTGAGCAGACAACCAAATTCTTTGTGGAACATCGTCGTCATCATAGTCAACGTGCGGTTGAATATTACCTTCAAGGGCATCAATTTTATTATAGACAAGTAGCTGTGGAACATTTTCTGCTCCTACATCTTTAATCACATCAGCCACATCATTCATTTTTTCAACACGGTGTGGGTCTGAAGCATCCACTAAATGAATCAGTAAGTCAGCTTCGCTGGTTTCTTCTAGTGTCGATTTGAACGCGGCTACTAAATCATGTGGGATATGACGAATAAACCCAACCGTATCGGCAAAAATAACATTTCCTGCTCCTGCTAGATGTACTTTACGCAGTGTGGAGTCTAGGGTTGCAAACAATCTATCTTCGGCATAAACCCCCGCGTTGGTCATTTGGTTAAATAACGTGGATTTCCCTGCATTGGTATAACCGACGATGGTGATGGTCGGTAGTTCAGATTTCTTACGGGACTTACGCCCCAACTTACGTTGCGAACGCACTTTTTCAATACGAGATTCAAGGCGTTTTATTTTGCCTTGAATCAGTCTCCTATCGGTTTCAAGCTGTGTTTCACCGGGCCCTCTTGCCCCAATACCACCTTGTCTATCTAAGTGTGTCCAACCTTTAACCAAACGGGTTGCCATTCTTTTTAGCTGGGCGAGTTCGACCTGTAATTTACCTTCGTGTGACCTTGCACGTTGTGCAAAAATATCAAGAATCAAACCTACTCGGTCTAATACTTGGCACTCTAATAGTTCAGAAAGATTTCGTTCTTGTGATGGGCTAAGGGCATGATTAACAATCACTACATCTGCTTCATGCAAATCTACTGCTTGCTTGATTTCTTCAACCTTGCCTTTACCGACAAAAGATTTAGCGTCTGGTGATTGGCGTTTGGTGCTAATCAGTTCACAGACTTCTGCACCCGCTGAATCAACTAGCTCATAGAACTCTTCAAGGATTTCACGATCAGATTCGTGATAAAAATCGACATGAACTAAAACAGATTTTTCTAGTTCTTTCCGCTCAAGCTTACCAAATAATTCCATTATTTAGTAAGCACGAGTGGCGTTATGAAAGATTTTATTCAACTTAGGAGACCTTTGCATAAATGGGGTGCGAATAAAAATGAGATAATTTTTGCCTTATTTTGCCTAAAAAATAAGCGTAATAGCTGGCTA
>CAZQYD010000017.1:0-14104 GCA_964597465.1 uncultured Piscirickettsiaceae bacterium
GAAGTTCGAAAAATGAGAAAAAGGGGTCAGTACCATTTACATATATTTAAGGAAACTTAACAGCTTGGGGACAGACCCTAAAAAAATAAATCCTTTTAAAAACAATAAGTGTCTCATTAATGGTAATTCAATGATTTCTCAATCCATCATCTCTATCGCTACATCCATCGCGTATTGAAAACTTTTGATATCTGCTTTGCCTGTGCCTGCAATGTTGAGGGCGGTTCCGTGATCGACGGAGGTTCTGATGAAGGGTAGTCCGAGTGTGACGTTGACGGCGTTACCGAAGCCGACGTATTTTAGGACGGGTAGTCCTTGATCGTGGTACATGGCGAGAAAAGCGTCGCCGTTTTTACGGTTGCTTGGGCTGAAAATGGTGTCGGCGGGTAGGCTACCGATTAAGTCCATGCCTTGATTTTGTAATTTTTTGATGACAGGGTTGATGGTGTCAATTTCTTCCATGCCTAAATGTCCGTCTTCTCCTGCGTGGGGGTTGAGTCCCATGATGTAAATTTTTGGTTTTTTGATGCCAAATTGATTTTTAAGTGAATCATGTAAAATATGAATTACATTTTCTAATAATTCCGCGGTAATGGCGGCTGAAATATCTTTTAAGGGTAAATGGGTGGTGACGAGGGGTACGCGTAAACCTGGTGTGGCTAGCATCATCACTACTTGCTTGGTATTGGATTGTTCTGCTAATAATTCGGTATGCCCTGTAAATTTAATACCGGCTTCATTGATAATACCTTTGTGAATTGGGGCGGTGACCATGCCGTCAAATTCGCCCTCCATGCATAGTTTTACTGCTGTATGGAGTATTTCGAGTACATAATAAGCGTTTTTGACGTTTAATTGTCCAAATTCGACCTTTTCCGCAAGTGAAACAGGGATAACTTTGATACCCCCCTGGGCACTTTTTAGTGGTTTTTGACCTGTTTTGTAGGTTTCAATGTTGATTGCTATGTTTAAAGCTTTGGCGGCTTGCTTTAGTAAGCTTGGGTCTGCTAACACTACCCACTCAAAGTCGTAATCGAATTGTGCTAACTTAATGATTTGCTCCGGACCGATGCCCGCAGGTTCGCCTGAACTAATGATGAGTCGTTTGATTGTCATGTGAATCTATTTGTTTTGAGTTAGACGATTGTCAATCAACGCTTCATCTTTTAGTCTTCTTAACCAAACCTCAAACGTCTCATTGGCTTTTTTCATACGGATTGCTTGTAGTGCCTGTTGTCTTTTGTTAAGTTTGTTTAGGTCTTTTTCTCGGGTAGCGTCAAGGTAAAGAATATCCCAGCCACGGTCAGAGGCAATCGGCGGAGTGGCTTTTTTGACGGTGATATTTTGTAGTGCGGGATAGTAGCGTTTAGGGATTTTTGCAACGCTTAACCAACCTAAATCGGTGTTGGCGTTGATGGCATCTGGCATGTCTGGGTATTTTTCTTTTAGGGCTTTAAAGTCTTCTAGCGATTGAATTTTTTCTGCTAGATTTATCAGTTCTTTTGGCGCACTTAATTTAGTGTTTTGTGTGATATCGTCAGACAATAATGTAAAGCGATACAAATGGTATTGGGTAACTAATTTGGAATTTCGGTCGCGTTCGCCAAGCAATTTTATGATATGAAAGCCAATGGAGCTTTTAATTAGTTTACTGTGGTCGTTGACTTCCATGCTATTTAAGTTTTCGGAGAAAAAAGTTGGGATTTGATCAGATTTTAGCCAACCTAAATCACCGCCTTTTAATGCATTTGCTCCTTGAGAATGGCGAACCGCAATTTGGCTAAAGTCTTCACCGCTATTTAGTTTATCTAGCACTGCTTGTGCTTTGGCTTCAGATTGATTGCGTTGTGCTGGCGTTGCTGATTCTGGCAGATTAATAATGATATGCCCTAGACGATACTCTAGATTATTATTAATCAAACTTTGTCTTTGCAGATAGTTATTGATTTCGTCTTCAGTAACTTGAGTTTGTGAAAGCACTTCTACTTGGCGAAGTTTTTGAAATAATAATTGCTGGCGAATGTTTTCTCTAAAAACAGCGAAGCCGTTAGGTTGTGCCGCATTTAATTTGTTTCTAACTTGTAAAATAGTTAATTTATTTTCTTTGGCGATTTCTGCAATTTGTTCTAGCAATTCTTCATCCAAGATTTGAATGCCTCTTTGACTCGCTCTTTGCACCTGTAATTTTTCAAGAATAATCGCGTCTAGTACCTTTAGTTGTAAACTTTCGTTGTCGCTGACCGTTATACCACGTGAACGCAGTTCTATGCTTGCCTGTTCAATTCGATTGTCTAGGTTACTTTTTAAAATAACTTCATCATTAACTATCGCCACAATTCGGTCAAGTAATATCCCAGACGACTGTTTTGCTTGCAGGTGTAAATTGGCGTTAAGCAGTAAAATAAATAGGGTAGTGAGAGTCTGTAATGAGAGTTTTTTCATATTAAAAGTTCAATTGTTCCGTTAAGTATTTGTGAAAAGATGTGCCAGCGCTACTTAATCCTTTCAGTTCAATTTGGTATTGGAAGGAGTAATTATACAGACCATTTTCAAGTTTTGTTTCTTTTACCGATAGTTCTGATGCCCAGCAACAATTATCATAGCGAATTGCAGCACTAAGTTCTTCTCGGCGTTGGTCTGTGAAGTCGTAATTAATGTAACTACCGAGTGCCCATTGGTTGTTCATTCGCCAGTTAAAACCAGCGGAAACCTCTTCCCGTTCGCCCACTTGGTTGTTGTTTTTAACCGTATCAGCAAGTAAAAAGGTAAAGTCGGGCGACATATCCACTTTTAAACGACTATTTGCGTGTTTTAATTCATAATTGTCTTGCGAGAATTGTGCGGTGGTATTAAGAGAAAAGTGGTTGGTGCTAAAGCCAATTTTGGCATAATAATCTGAAGCGGTTTCGTTGGAAATGGTATTGCCTGTTAGTTGAACTTTTTGATCAGTTAAAAAGAAAATTTGCCCAACCCCTGCTTCAACCAATGTTTTGCCTTTTGGGCTGAGTACCTTGGTGGTCAAAGCAACGGACACTTGGTTGCTGTCAGCAATTCGGTCATAGCCTGAAAAACGGTTGTAAGCGAATAAATTACTAAAATCTAAACTGGTTTCATTGCTATCAAAAAGGGTGATGTTGGATTGTTTTTGATAGGGTGCGTAGAGATATTGAATTTGTGGTTCTAAGGTTTGGATTAAATCATTATCAGCGAAAGAAAAGTCTCGAGTAAAAATTAATCCGCCACTAATAGCAAACTGCGGAACGGATATGCTATGACTGTCTGCACCAGTATTATTAAAACCATTATCTTGCATTTTGTAATGTATTTGGTTGGCAACTAACTCAGTTTTAAAATGTCCGTAAGGTTTGTTAATATTGTATTGTAAAGAGGGAGAAAACACGGCTCTTAAAGCTTCTGGTTTGTTATGAACAGACTCAGAGATTTCAAACTCAGTTGCTTCTGCGTATAAATTAAAACTAATGTTTTGTAATGGATTTTGCTTAAAATAGTGGCTAAATTCAATGCCAACTTCAGGTTTTTTAGTATAGTTAAAGGTACTGTTGTCTTGTAAGTGTAAATAGTCTAATAGCAGAATATGTGCATTTAAGTTGTCTTTTTGATAATGAATTGATGCATCTCGACTAAGATACGATTTTGTTTGCAATGAACTGTTAATAGGCAGGTCGGCATAAAAATACTTATCAGAAACCTCTCGCCAATTAATTTGACTGCTAATATTATTGTTCCAGTTTTGTTCAGCACGAAGTTGCAAGTCCCAGCGTTCATTAATAGGTTTGAGATTTAAATTGTTTGGATCGGTTCCTGAGCCGCTCACCTTGTCACGGATATAGTGGCTAGTAAATGTCGCGTTATGCAGGGTTTGTAAATAGCGAAATTCATTCCCCAATAAGAGCCCTCTGTCCTGCATTGTGGTTAAGGTAAAGGTATCATCCATTTCAGGGGAAATGTTGAAGTAAAAAGGCAGAGAAACATAACTTTCAACATTTTTTTGGGTAATGGATTTATTCCCTCCTATACTCGGCACTAATAGCCCCGTTTTACGTTTGGCAGTTGAAAACTGAAAGTAGGGCGTGTAAAGCACAGGAATGGATTTGAAATATAAAACCGCATGTTTGCCATACACCATCTCCATTGCATCATCCAACTCAAGTTTTTCAATTTTAATCATCCAATCAACATCGTCTGGTAGTAAATCATGCTTGCCCGTTTGTTTTCTAAGCTGGGCTACTTTTTCAATATCTTGTAGCTTACAGGTAGTAAAAGTGGCATCTTTAAGAATAGAGAGTTGATTTTCTCGATTGGTACGAAAAGTTTTCCCTGTCCCGTGCGAAAAATTTTTAGTCAATTGAAAAGTGGGAGAATCAATAATTACAGAAGACGTTGTTTGGTCTAGCTTTGCACGGGTACCTAAAGCTGTAAAATCTTTGGTATAGAGGTGGATATTGCCCTCTACGTTTGCTGTTTTGGTTTGATTGTTAATGATAATATTGTCGGCTTTAATAACTGCTTGTGGGGTTTGTAATAAAACGTTTCCCATTAAATTAAACTGGTGCTTAGCCGTTTGGGTAAGTAGCTCAGAAAAGGCTTGAGTGGGGGAGCCATCCTCTGGAAAAATAATCGCAGGAGCAATCGCTTGCGGATAGCAAGCTTGATGGTCTGGGTCAAAAATGTAGTTTTCAGTATTCGCCACATCAGCCGCCCAACTCAATTGAAAAGTAAACAACATAACAGTAAAAATAATAATTCTGACAGACATACCAAGCATTAAGTAAAAAAATAATGACTTATTTTAACTTAGAACTTATCATACCGTGAACGAGTTAAGGGATTTATTAATGAACACCGCAGACCAACGATTTGAGAAGATGCAAAATTGGCTAGCAGGATTGACAGAATTAACACAGCAAAGTTATAGTCAGCCAGTGCCAGCTTCCAGTGATGCAAGCTTTAGGCGTTATTTTAGAATTCAGTCTGATGATAAATCACTCATCATTATGGACGCACCGCCAGAAAATGAAAGTTGCGATGCCTTTATTGCTGTATCCAAACAACTTAACAGCATTGGTTTAAACGTTCCTATCGTCTTAGCACAAGATTTAAAACAAGGTTTTTTATTATTAACAGATTTGGGTACGCAAACCTATCTATCTGTTTTAAACGAAAATAACGCCGAAAAACTTTATGCCAGTGCGTTAGAAAGCTTAGTTACGCTGCAAGTTAAAGGAAAAATCCTGGCTAATGATTTACCTTTGTATAGCCCAAAATTACTCACCCAAGAAATGGCATTATTTGATGATTGGCTAGGTCAAAAACATCTTAATATGGGCATGAATAAATTAGAAACCATCGCATGGCAAGAACTACAAAGTACCTTGGTAAAATCAGCGCTAGCACAGCCACAAGTTTATGTGCATCGTGATTATCATAGTCGAAATTTAATGTACACAGAACAAAATAACCCAGGAATATTAGACTATCAAGACGCCCTCAAAGGAGCATTAACCTACGATGCCGTTTCGATGCTAAAAGACTGCTATATTACATGGGACGAACAACAAGTAACAGAATGGCTTCGTCAATATTTTTTAATGTCGTGTGAAGTGAAAATAGTTAGCAAACATGAATGGGCAGGCTTTCAAAAATCATTTGACCTAATGGGTATGCAACGCCACCTAAAAGCATCGGGGATTTTTGCAAGGTTATATCATCGAGACGGCAAAGAAAATTATTTAAACGACATACCCGCTACTTTAGATTACCTAGCGAAAGCATCAGCAAAATATAAAGAAAGCCACTTTCTAATAAATTGGATTGAAAAAATGCAGGAAAAATTGTGAAAGCCATTATTTTAAGTGCCGGTAGAGGAGAGCGATTACGACCGCTAACCGATACAATCCCGAAACCACTAGTCGAAATAAACGGCAAAGCATTAATCGAATATCACCTAGAAAAATTGGCCAAAGCTGGTATCAAAGAAGTGGTCATCAATCACGCATGGCTAGGCGAAAAAATAGAACAAAAATTAGGAAATGGTGAGAAGTACGGGCTAAATATCACCTATTCTCCAGAATCGACAGGAGGGTTGGAAACCGCAGGCGGAATTATCAACGCCCTCGACAAACTAACCGATGGAAACACACCATTTTTAGTGATTAACGGCGATGTTTTCACCGACTATGATTTTAACGCACTCATTAAAATAAAGCTAACAAAGCCAATACTAGCCCATTTAATACTAGTCGAAAACCCAAGCTTTAAACAAACAGGTGATTTTGGGCTGGAAAATGGACGGCTAAATGAACAGCAAGACTACACCTTTTCAGGCATCAGTTTATTACACCCCAACTTATTTAAAAATATTAAGTTAGATAGATTAAAATTAGCACCAATCTTTAGAAAAGCAATCCAAAATAAACAAGTAACAGGTAGCTTGTATCAAGGGTTTTGGAATGATATTGGAACATTGGATAGGTTAGAAAAAATGATAAAGGCGGAAAATCTTTTCTAGAAAAGGCGGTGAAATACGATGGAAATAAAAGCATTAATAGAAAGAATTTCAAATGGCGAAGATAGCTATACTTGTCAGGTTTCACAATCGTATAGAGATAATTAATCCAGGCAAGTTAACAAATTCCTTAAGTCTTATTCAAACTATCGAGTTTGAAAACAATATAGATAAAGAAGAATTTAAATGCGTGATTCCAAGAACCTAGACAAAAGTTTTCCACAAGGTTTCAAGCGAAGCTAAGAGAATAAAATTATGTTAATGATCGTATCCCCCGCAAAAGCATTAGATGAATCCGAATTAGTTAATTTACCTTTTTCAGAATCTGTTTTTAATAGAGAGTCTGCAGATTTAATCTCACAGCTAAAAAGACTTGATGTCGTGCAAGTTGGTGAGTTAATGAAATTGAGTGAGAAATTATCTGAATTAAATTACAACCGATTTCAAGACTGGTCATTGCCGTTAGACAATACCAATGCAAACGCCAAACAAGCTGTTTTTTTATTTAAAGGCGATGTTTACCAAGGTATTTCTGCAAATACATTATCTGCAACAGAGCTAGCTTATTTACAAAAAAACCTACGCATCTTGTCTGGCTTATACGGCGGATTAAAACCGCTAGATTTAATTTTGCCCTATCGTTTAGAAATGGGCACAAAGTTTGAAAATAGTAAAGGCAAAAATCTCTACCAATTTTGGGGCGATAAAATAACTGACTGGTTAAATCAGCAAGAAACAGAAGTGTTAGTTAATTTAGCTTCCAATGAATATTTTAAAGTCATCAATAAAAAGAAATTAACCGCCAAAATTATCAGCCCAGTTTTTAAAGACTACAAAAATGGGCAATATAAAATAATTAGTTTTTACGCCAAAAAAGCACGGGGGTTAATGGCTTATTATGCCGCTAAAAATAATATTCAAAACCCAGAAGACTTAAAGCAGTTTGATTTAGAAGGTTATCAATTTAGTCCAAATGAATCAACCGAACTCCAGTGGTTGTTTACTAGAAAGCAGTAAGATAATCGCCATTTTTGATTAAAAAGTGCCCAGGGGGGTAGGTTTTTAATTGTTTTTATGTAACAATGAAATTAATTATTAGTTGAGACTAAATTTTTTAATGAAAAAACAACTCGCATTTTTTATGGTATTACAGCTTCTCTTTGCTAGCTTAATGGCGACTAGCCATTTAGCGGTAGCGGGTAGTGATGTGCATGAAAAGCCGCATTTTCATTTGATTGATAGTTCAGAACATTGTTATCATGAAGCATCAACTTCTTTGGTGGATATTGAGCATACTTGTGAAATTCATATTAGTTTGACCTTTTTAGAAGCCAGTAGTTTTGATGCGTTAATGTTTTCGCCTTCGTCATTAAGAGTGGCTTCTGAAAACACTTTTTTTATTAATTCTTTAATTAAACCTCTTTTACCCCCTCCAAATATCTCAGTTTAAACTTTAATACTTTTAAATTTTAACGAGGTTTTTCTATGCGTACTGCACTACTTATGACTTTGCTGATAGCCAGTTTTTCGGCATCTGCGGAGCGTTTTCTTGACTTGAAAATGGCTTATTCTCTTGCACTTGAACGAAATATTGAATTGGCAAAATACCCTTTTCAAATTCAACAGCAGGGGGCGATGGCGATACAGGCTGATATTATGCCTAGCCCTGAAATAGCATTAGAGGTTGCAGATTTAATTGGCACCAATCAATATGGTTTGTTTGAGCAAACTGAAATTAGTTTATTGTTTAGCCAAACCATTGAAATGGGTAAAAAACGCCAGTTACGCTTGGCACATTCTAGTGCGGCAGAAGATAGCTTGCGTTTAGAGTATGAACTCACAAAAATCGATATTTTAGCTGAAACCAGTCGTCGTTATTATCAGTTGCTTAAATTGCAGGCGATGCAACAAGTTGTATTTGATAAAATTGAGCAGGAGAAAAGAACACTGGTTAAAATTAAAAAATTGATTACCGCTGGTGCGGTAGGGATTATTGATAAAACGGTTGTTTCATTGCGTTTAAAACGCTCTCAAGCCCAACGATTAAAACTAAAGTCGCTAAAAAAAATAGCCCAAAATCGTTTGGCATCTATGTGGCAAGGAAATGTTGATTTTGATAGTGTGAAAGGTAGTATTTTTACGGTATCTAACTTACCTAGTTTAACGTCATTAACGACTTCGTTAGCAGAATCCCCCGCAATTTTGCACCTATTATCATTGCAAAGAGAAGCCGACCAAAATCTTTCCTTATTAAAAGAAAATGCGCAAGCCAATATAACTTATTCTGCTGGTTTAACGCATAAGAGAGCTGACAGTTCACAAACGCTTAGTTTTGGTGTTTCAATGCCTTTAAATTACACAAATCCTAACAAGGGGCGAATTGAGCAGGCAAACTTTGTATTACAAGAAACTGAATTGTTGGCTGAAGAATCTAAGCGAAACCTTGAATTAATACTAAAAGAACATTGGTTAAGGATGCAACAACATCAACAGCAAGTAAGTGCGTTAAAAAATGAAATTTTGCCAGAAGCAAAAAAATTATTAAATGAATCGATAAAAAGTTATAACCGCGGTAACAGCTCTGTTTTACAGCTGGTTGATGCACAGCAACAGTGGTTAGATTTAAAAGTAGATTTAATAGAAGCAAGCCATGCCATCTACATGCAACAACTAGAATTAGAAAGATTAACGTCTAAAAAACTTTAACACGAGTAATTTAACATGAAAAATATATTATTAACGAGCCTTTGCTTACTCATCATTATTAGCGGTTGTGCTAAAGAACATAACCATGATGACCATCAAAAAAATCATGATAGCCATGATCATCATGACAAGGTTAAAAAACATGAACAAGGTCATGATGAACATGAAAATCACATCGATATTTCAGCAGAACTTATTAAACAATATGGCATTGAGACGGAACAAGTTTCTCCTCAATTGCTTAAAAAACAATTAGAATTTTATGGCATTATTCAAATCCCTCAAGACAGAATCACGCTTATTTCTGCTCCTTATCAAAGTAAAGTTAGTCAAGTGCATGTTTCGATTGGTGACAAGGTACGAAAAGGTCAAAAGCTAATCCGCTTAACCAATACTAAAAACTTACAAAGCTATACAATTAGAAGCCCCGCCAGTGGTTTAATTACTGAACGCTGGGCAAATAATGGTGAAATTGTTCAACAGGATGCACTATTAAAAATTGCAAATTTATCAAAGGTTTGGGTGGATTTTACGGTTTTTCCAAAACAGTTAATGAAGCTTAAAGAAAACCAACCCTTGGTTGTTAGTTCATTAGATGACGAAGTATCAAGTAAGACGGTATTGAATTATATTTTGCCAAGCATGACTGATGGGCATTTAGCCAAAGCAAGGGCAATCGTTGATAATAAAAATGGTACTTGGTTTGCAGGTATGCATGTGATGGTAAAAGTGACGGTTAGTGAGCAGTTGGTAAATCATGCTGTTAAATTGACTGCTATTCAAACACTTGAGGGGAAAAGTGTTGTGTTTGTAAAGCAGGGTGAAAATTTTGAAGAAAAAGAAATTACCACAGGTCTTTCTGATGGCGTTTATATTGAAGTGCTTACTGGCTTAAATGGCGATGAAGAATATGTTAATAAAAATAGTTTTGTTATGAAAGCAGACTTAATGAAACACAGTGCTGGTCACGGACATGCTCATTAAATATCTCTTAGGATAAAAAATCATGATTAAAACAATTGTAGAATCATCCGTAAAAAATCGTTGGCTAGTGCTTATTTTAGCCTTTGGTCTTGCCGCATTGGGATTATATAGTGCCAAGCATTTACCGCTTGATGCCGTGCCAGATATTACCAATACTCAAGTGCAAATTAACACCGAAGCAGATGGTTACACGCCGTTAGAAGTTGAACAGCGAATTACCTATGTTGTTGAAAATGCCATGGCTGGTTTACCAAAATTAGATTACACCCGTTCAATTTCTCGCTATGGATTATCGCAAGTAACCGTTATCTTTAAAGAAGGTACGGATATTTATTGGGCAAGACAACAACTAAGTGAACGGTTACAGTCGATTAGTAAAAAATTGCCAAGGGGGGTAGTACCAGAGCTTGGACCTATATCAAGTGGCTTGGGTGAAGTCTTTACTTATGTTGTTTTCGCTGAACCTAATGCCCGTACTGAACAAGGAAAAGCCTATACATCAGAAGATTTACGCACTATTCAAGACTGGATTATTCGCCCACAAATGGTAAAAGTAGCGGGAATTACCGAAATTAATACCGTTGGCGGTTTTGAAAAACAATATCAAATTGCACCAGACCCTAAACAATTACTTGCCTTTAAAATTACCATGCAACAAATTATTGAAGCTCTGCAAAAGAATAATCAAAATGTTGGTGCAGGTTACATTGAAAAAAATGGCGAACAATGGTTAGTGCGTTCGGTTGGGCAATTAACCAATAAAGAAGATATTGGTAATATTGTCATTACCAAAAGAGATAATGCCCCCGTCACGATTAATGATGTAGCAGACATTCTGTACGGTAAACAATTAAGAACGGGGGCGGCAATTTTTAATGGTGAGGAAGCCGTATTAGGAACAGCATTTATGTTGTTAGGCGAAAATAGTCGAACGGTAGCAAAAGCGGTTGCTGAAAAGCTAGTACAAGTAAATCAAAGCTTGCCTGAAGGCATCTCAGCAAAAGCTATTTATGACCGTACAACGCTTGTCGATAAAACCATTGCAACGGTGCAAAAAAACTTATTTGAAGGTGCTATTTTAGTTATTGTTATTTTGTTTTTGTTTTTAGGACATATCCGTGCTGCACTAATTACCGCTTTGGTTATTCCGTTAAGTATGCTTTTTGCCATCACTGGTATGGCGGCTAATCGTGTGTCGGGTAATTTAATGAGTTTGGGGGCGATAGACTTCGGGTTAATTGTTGATGGGGCTGTAATTGTCACCGACAATGCCTTATTAAGGTTAAGTCAAAGAAATGCAAAAGGCACATTATCGCTAAAGCAAAGATTAGAGGTGGTAATTAGCAGTACCAGAGAAGTTATGCAGCCTGCCATGTTTGGTGTTTTTATTATTATGCTAGTGTACTTACCAATTTTTGCACTTGAAGGTGTGGAAGGCAAAATGTTTCAGCCGATGGCATTTACCGTTATTGCCGCCTTACTAGGAGCGATGATATTAACGATTACTTTTATTCCAGCAATGATTGCCATTTTTGTAACAGGCAAAGTAAAACAAAAAGAAAATAGACTGATGACGGGTATTCGTTTTGTCTATCAGCCATTGTTAAAAATATCATTAAAAATTCCCATTTTGATTGTACTTATTGCAGTTGGTTTGTTTACATTTTCAGTCACACAAGTATCTAAGTTAGGCATGGAGTTCATGCCAAAACTTGATGAACATGATATTGCCTTGCACGCATTACGGGTAACAGGAACAGGCATAGAGCAATCTGTTTCCATGCAACATGTGTTAGAAAAAGAAATTAAACAGTTGTCAGAAGTGAAGCATGTCTTTTCTAAAATAGGTACACCAGATATTGCAACCGACCCTATGCCGCCTAATGTAGCAGATACGTTTTTAATTTTAAAACCGCAAAGTGAGTGGGACGATCCATCAAAAACCAAATCGCAATTTATAGATGAATTACGCCATCTACTCGAATCTGTGCCAGGTAATAACTACGAAATTACCCAACCGATTGAAATGCGTTTTAATGAACTTATTACCGGAGTAAGAACCGATATTGCCTTACGAATTTATGGTGACGACCTAGATAAACTTGCTGAAATAGGTGAACAAGTAAGTAGTCTATTAAACCAAGTGTCAGGTAGTGAAGATGTAAGAGTGGAAGAAACGCAAGGCTTACCAATGATTAACGTTATTCCAGATAAAGAGCACCTCTCTTTAATTGGCTTAACTGTTGCAGATGTTCAGCAAGCCGTACAAATAGCGGTTGGTGGTATCGAAACAGGTTTGTTATATGAAGGCGATAAGCGTTTTAAAATAATGGTTAAGTTAGATGAAAAATATCGCCAAAATGTTGCTGAACTAGCGAATTTACCAATAATGTCGAGCAACCCCATTGGCAATGAACTTATTTTTGTACCACTAGGCGAGGTCGCCACCATCGAAATAATTGACGGACCAAGTAAGATTGGACGAGAAAGTGGCAAGCGTAATGTCGTGGTCACGGCTAATGTTGGCGGGCGTGATTTAGGATCGTATATCAATGAAACCAAACAACTTATGCAAGACGAACTAAAACTACCAGCTGGCTACTGGTTAGAATATGACGGCACTTTCAAGCAATTAAAATCTGCAACTGAAAGGTTAAGCATCATTGTACCGCTGATTCTGCTGATTATTTTTGGACTATTATTTAGTGTATTTCAATCCTTTAAAGACAGCTTAATCATTTTTACCGCTATTCCACTCGCTCTAACGGGAGGCGTGTTAGCCCTAATGTTTAGAGAAATGCCATTGTCGCTACCTGCAATGATAGGTTTTATCGCCTTATCTGGTATTTCCGTACTAAACGGCATTGTACTACTATCCTTTATTCGTACCTTGAGAAATAAAGGCGAAAATCTAATGCAAGCAATAAGTTTAGGAATGAATCAAAGACTGCGACCCGTGCTAATGACCGCATTAGTCGCTGGACTAGGGTTTGTTCCAATGGCAATCAGCACAGGAGCAGGGGCAGAAGTGCAAAAACCACTTGCCACCGTGGTCATTGGCGGAGTGATTTCCTCAACGATATTAACCCTGCTGGTACTGCCCGCGATTTATAGACTGTTTTATCGTAAATAATCTCAAATAACGGCTTTGTTGAGTAAAAAGTGCCCAGGGGGGGTAGGGTTTAGCGTTTTTACTGGTTATTTTACTTGTTTTGGGTATAATCTGCCGTGAAGTGGATTGGGCAATCGCGGAGTTGTTTCTTTATTGATTTCAACTCGGAGGAAAGTCCGGGCACCATAGAGCAGAATGCCAGCTAACGGCTGGGCAGCGTGAGCTGACGGCTAGTGCAGCAGAGAGAAGACCGCCAGTTTCGACTGGTAAGGGTGAAAGGGTGCGGTAAGAGCGCACCGCACAACTGGTAACAGTTTGTGGCAAGGTAAACCCCATTCGGTGCAAGACCAAATAGGAAAGCAGGTTTGTACTTAGGTACAAACAGGGTGTTGCTCGCACCTTGTTTTCGGGTAGGTTGCTTGAGGAATGTAGCGATGCATCTCCCAGATGAATGATTGTCGCCAGTGATGGCACAGAACCCGGCTTATATATCCACTTCATTTTTTTATTTTTTAGGCATTCGCCTTTTCGTACCTTTCAAAAAAACCACAATACGCCACTTTTTTTAATTATTTGTAAATAAAAACCACTTTGCATCATAGATTTATTTCTTAATGGTTTGTCTACTGTATATAGTGTTATTATAAAGTATTATCTACTTTATATAGCTGTTATTCTTTTTGTTAGTTTTTTTTACTTACACGCGGCAGTATGGTGCTGTTAACTGTATTAGTTAAAGTTTAGTTTTTAATTTAACTGTAACCATTTGTTTTTGT